>JAGXHS010000158.1 GCA_024636075.1 Propionibacteriaceae bacterium | reverse complement strand
CGAGCGCTGGTCGCCCACTGCGCAGAAGGTGGGAGAGACGCTGGCCAAGCAGTGGGGGCCGGTGTTGGACGGACTGCGCGTCGGCATGCACGTGGCCGATCACGTCCCCAACGGGCTGCTGCGAGGTCTCACCAGGGCAGCCCGGCTGCCGTTGCCCACAGACCTCATTCCGCTGGTCGGCAAGGATCTGCCGTCCGCTGGTGAAGCCCGCAAGAAGCTGCGCACCGCGCCTGCAGTCCTGGCGCAGGGCGAGGACGAGGTCGTCTTCTTCCCATCCTGCCTTTCGGAGATCTTCAGTGCTGCCGATCCCGACGCTCCGGGTGCCGGAGGCAGCTTCCTCCGGCTGTGCCAGGCGGCAGGTGCCAGTGTGCGCATCGTGGATCGGGTCGAGGGACTGTGCTGCACCACTGTGTGGAGTTCCAAGGGCCTGGTGAACGGCCGCAACGAAATGGCGCGCCGCACCGCCACCGCAGTGCTGGCCTCCACCGAGGAGGGACGGCTGCCAGTGGTCAGTGACGCCAGTTCCTGCAGCCACGGACTGCACGAGATCGGTGGGTATCTCCGCCAAGCCGGTGAGGACGCACTGGCGGAACGCTTTGAGGCCGTCCAGGTGCTGGACTCCACCCGATTCGTCGCGGAGAATCTGCTGGACAGACTGCCGGTGGCTCACAAGCTGGCCTCGGTGGTGCTGCACCCCACCTGCACCGATCGTCACGAAGGCAATGTGGCGGCGTTGCAGCGACTGGCCGAGGCCTGCGCAGAGGAAGCTGTGGTGCCAGTCTCCGCCGGGTGTTGCGGGTTCGCTGGTGACCGGGGAATGTTGCATCCGGAACTGACCGCCTCGGCGACCAGAGCTGAAGCGGCTGATGTCACCGGAAGCAGCTACGACGCGTATCTTTCCAGCAACCGCACCTGCGAACTAGGCATGAGCCGAGCCACCGGCCACACTTATCGACATGTCGGAACTGCTGGCGGAGCTCACCGGTTCGTGATCTCCACTGAGAGATGTGGTGTTGGATGGTCCCTGTGAGCGAGAGAATTTTCGGCAGCCGGTCCATTCCCTCCGACTTGGAGATCGCCCGTGCTGCACAGCTGTATCCGATCTCGGAGATTGCTGAGCGTGCCGGGATCCCGGCGGACGCCGTGGAGCTCTACGGTCGGCACGTCGGCAAAGTGGATCTGTCAGCGATCGGGACCATGGCTGACCGACCGGACGCCAAGTACATCGTGATCACAGCTGTCACACCCACGCCGCTGGGTGAGGGCAAGACGACCACAGCAGTTGGCCTGGCGCAGGGATTGGCAATGCTCGGTCACCGCACCATGCTCACTCTCCGTCAACCTTCAATGGGTCCGACCTTCGGGGTGAAGGGTGGCGCTGCCGGAGCAGGCTACTCGCAGGTGCTGCCGATGGAGACGATGAATCTGCATCTGACCGGAGACTTCCACGCGATCACCGCCGCCCACAATCTGCTCGCGGCGATGGTGGACAACCATCTGCAACAGGGAAATGTGCTCGACCTGAACCCACACGCGATCAGCTGGCGGCGGGTTGTCGACGTCAATGACCGTGTCCTGCGCAATGTGATCGTCGGGCTCGGTGAGAAGCAGGACGGGATTCCCCGACAGAGCGGGTTCGACATCACCGCCGCCAGTGAAGTGGGGGTCATCCTCGCGTTGGCCACCTCATTGGCTGACATGCGCGCCCGGCTGGGACGCATTGTGGTCGGCTACAACCGCCAGGGAGATCCGGTCACGGCCGACGACATCAAGGCTGCCGGCGCGATGGCAGTGATCATGAAGGATGCCCTGAAACCGAACCTGCTGCAAACCACCGAGCACACCCCGGTACTGGTGCATGCGGGCCCGTTCGGCAACATCGCCACCGGCAACTCTTCCGTGGTCGCTGACATGGTCGGCATCAAGACCTCCGACTACCTCATCACCGAGGCTGGATTCGGATCCGACATGGGAGCCGAACGGTTCTTCAACATCAAGTGCAGGATCTCGGGCCTCAAACCGGACGCTGCGGTGGTGGTGACCACTGTGCGGGCCTTGAAGCTGCATTCCGGCCGGCACCGGGTGCTGGCGGGGCGGCCCTTGCCCGCTGAAATGCTGGCCGAGAACCCCGACGACGTGCGCGCCGGAGCTGCCAACATGCTCAAGCACATCGACATCGTCCGCTCCTTCGGAGTGTCACCGGTGGTGGCGATCAACGTCTTCCCCACCGACCACGACTCCGAGCTGGATGCCATCGCGCAGATCTCCGAAGAGGCCGGGGCGCGATGGGCGCGCTCCACTCACGTCGTGGATGGCGGAGAGGGCGCCGCCGAGCTGGCGCGGGAGGTGGTCGCTGCGTGCGGCGAACCGCGTCGTCAGCGGTTCAGCTACGAGTGGGACGAGTCGCTGATCGGCAAGCTGACCGCCGTGGCCCGCGAGGTGTATGCCGCCGACGTGATCGAGCTGTCGCCGTCGGCCGCCCGCGAACTGGAGCGATTCGAGAAACTGGGCTTCGGCGATCTGCCGGTCGTGATCGCCAAGACCCACTTGTCCATCTCGTCGGACCCGAAGCTGAAGGGTGCTCCGACTGGCTGGACGATGCCGGTGCGCGAAGTGCGGCTGGCAGCGGGCGCCGGCTACGTGTACGCCATCTGTGGTGACATGCGCACCATGCCCGGCCTCGGCAAGAGTCCGGCCGCAGAGCGCATTGACATTGATGGGGACGGAAACATCGTCGGCCTGTCCTGACACACGGACATGGGGTGCCGGCCGGGGGAACGGCCACATCACACCGTGGTGACGCCAGATCAGATCGTCTCCGAGAGCTCGATGTCGACCAGCAACTCGTGGGCGATCTCTTCCAGTGCCGCGCGCACGTCGTCGGAGCCCAACGCCGGTGGAACAATGATGGCGAGATCGGCCTCGAACAGCACTCCACCGCCCATCGGGGCGTTCAGTGTGGTGGTGTGCAGCTTCTCGATCGTCACGCCCTTGTCGGCAAGCACCTCGGAGACGTGACTGACGATCCCGGGTTGGTCGTTGCCGATCAGATGCAGTCGCAACTTCTGCGCGCCGGTGAGTTCGGGATCGGGGCCGTCGCTCGGCGTGACGGAGATGGCGAGGCCCTCAGAACGTAACCCGGTCAACGCCTCGGCGAACCCGTCCCGGCGATTCGCGGGGACGTCGACGAGCACGATGCCGGCGAACTGGCCCGCGAGCCGCGCCATTTGGCTGTCCAGCCAATTGCCACCGAAATCGGCCACCGTGGTGGATACGGCGGACACCAATCCAGGGCGGTCGTCACCAATGACTGTCAGAACAAGACTGGACATGTCCGCAGCTTACCGTCGGGGTGATGGGTGGGGGAGTCGCCTATGGTGGAGGTGTGAGCAATCTCCCGATGTCGTCGCCTTACCGCAGCCAACCGGACAAGCCGGTCACCGAAACGGTGCGAGAAGACTTCACCCAGCGGCTGAACGACGCCTTCACCGAAGGCGACGTGCCCCAGGATGAGTACCGGGTGATGCTGGACGGGGTCTACGCTGCTGACACCTATGGCCAGTTGGCGCCGATCGCGGAGCGTCTGCCGGTGAAGCAGACCTATCAACAGCCCGGCATCGTGGCCACCGAGTCCACGTCCGCCCCCGGTGAGGTGACACCACACCGGGAACAGCTCGGGCTCAGCCTGTGGGTGATGGCCGGTGCAGCCGTTGCGCTGCTGATAGTGGCTCTGATTCTGGGCATCATCATCATCTGAACTCAGCTCTCGCGATCAGGCCCACGATGGCGGGTCGACGCCGATTTGAGACTACTGGCCGCCTGCGCGTAGAGTGATGCGTCGGTCACCCATGTCCGGGCGGCCGTTCGTGCCCAGTGTTCACAGTGGGCGTAAATCAACCAGATTGTGAGTAGATGGCGAAGAAAGAAGGGGCTCTCGAACTCGAGGGCACCGTGGTCGAATCCCTGCCCAACGCGATGTTCCGGGTTGAGCTGAACAACGGCCACAAGGTGCTTGCAACGATCAGTGGGAAGATGCGACAGCACTACATCCGCATCCTGCCCTCGGACCGTGTGGTCGTGGAACTTTCTCCCTACGACCTGACTCGCGGACGGATCGTCTATCGACACAAGTGACCTGTGGGGTTCCCGCCCCGCAGCAGACACATCCACCCACAGTTCCTGAGGCGTCACCGTGCGCCCATGTGCTGTCTGATCAGAAAGGTGCTCGCAATGAAGGTTCAGCCGAGCGTCAAGAAGATCTGCGACAAGTGCCAGGTCATTCGCCGGCATGGTCGTGTGATTGTGATCTGCGACAACCCGCGCCACAAGCAACGCCAGGGCTGACACCCTGACGTGCCGGATCTCCGGTAGGCGGTGACTCGCAGACCACGGCAGGTGTGGTCGACACCCTCGGGTGGCACCTGCACAGACAACTACACAACGTGAATGCACAGCAGGCCGCAGCAGTTCAGCCTGTTCCACCCCCGGACGAAGGCCGGGGCCCGACCACTCGTGGTGGGGACGCTTCACGCCACACACCTTCGCGGTCCACGACCGGCACCACCCAACGGGTGGGCCAGGACCGAAAACCGAAAGGTAACCGCCTGATGGCACGTCTCATTGGTGTCGATCTCCCGCGCGAGAAGCGCTTGGAGATCGCCCTGACCTACATTTTCGGCGTCGGCAAGACCCGCGCCGCCGAGACCCTGGAAGCCACTGGAATCAGTGGCGACGTTCGGGTGCACAAGCTGACCGACGAGCAGTTGGTTGCGCTCCGTGATCACATCGAGTCCAACTACGAAGTGGAAGGTGACCTGCGCCGCGAGGTTGCAGCTGACATCCGCCGCAAGATCGAGATCGGTACCTACCAAGGTCGCCGGCATCGCAGCGGACTCCCGGTTCGCGGGCAGCGCACCAAGACGAACGCACGTACCCGCAAGGGCAAGAAGAAGGCCGTCGCCGGCAAGAAGAAGGCCCGCTGACCCCTTGAGGGTGAGCTACCCCACACGTCGAAACCAGGAGATCTGACAACTTATGGCTACAGCAAGCCGCAAGGGCTCACCAAAGACAAAGGTGCGCCGCAAGGAAAAGAAGAATGTGGTCGTGGGCCAGGCCCACATCAAGTCCACGTTCAACAACACGATCATTACGATCACCGACCCCGTCGGGGCGGTCATCGCATGGGCCTCAGCCGGCACCGTCGGTTTCAAGGGCTCCCGCAAGTCAACTCCCTTCGCTGCGCAGATGGCCGCCGAGGCCGCTGGGCGTCGCGCCATGGAGCACGGCATGAAGCGGGTGGATGTGTTCGTGAAAGGTCCCGGCTCCGGCCGTGAGACCGCAATTCGTTCGTTGGCAGCGATCGGGCTCGAGGTCGGGGCAATCTCCGACGTCACCCCCGTTGCCCACAACGGCACCCGCCCGCCCAAGCCGCGTCGTAACTGACCCGGGCACGAAGAAGAAAGGACTGATAACAAATGGCCCGTTACACCGGACCCATGACCAAGAAGTCCCGCCGTCTCGGGACTGATCTGGTCGGCAATGACCAGGCCTTCGAGCGCCGCCCATACCCGCCCGGCGTTCACGGTCGCGGACGTACCAAGGATTCCGAATACTCCCTGCAGCTGAAGGAGAAGCAGAAGGCTCGCTTCGCCTACGGGGTGATGGAGCAGCAGTTCCGTCGCTACTACGTGGAAGCCTCCAAGACCCAGGGCAAGACCGGCGACCTGCTGCTGCAGATCCTGGAATCGCGTCTGGACAACGTCATCTACCGTGCCGGCTTCGCCAACACCCGCCGTCAGGCGCGTCAGATGGTGGTGCACGGACACTTCGAGGTCAATGGCCACAAGGTCAACATCCCCTCCTTCCGCGTGTCGCCGCACGACGTCATCGACGTGCGGGAGAAGTCACTCAACGTGCACCCGCTGGTCGTTGCCCGCGAGACCCACGGTGAGCGCGAAGTGCCGGCATGGCTGGACGTGCGTCCCAATCGGATGCGCATCCTGGTGCACCAGCTGCCGACTCGGGAGCAGATCACCATCGACGTCACCGAGCAGATGATCGTCGAGCTCTACTCCAAGTGATCCTCGCCTGAGATCCCCTCAGGTGAACAACTCAACACAGTGACCGGGGCGGTGCCTCACAGCACCCCTCGGGCCCTGTTCCGGAATGGTTCCGGAACAGTTTTCGTGCCATCAAATAGCGGGTGGTGCGGGAAGGAAGAACATGCTCATTGCACAGCGTCCGTCCTTGTCGGAAGAAGTCGTCAACGACAACCGGTCCCGGTTCGCGATCGAACCCCTGGAGCCCGGCTTCGGATACACCCTCGGCAACTCGCTGCGTCGCACCCTGCTGTCCTCGATCCCGGGTGCAGCCGTGACCAGCATCAAGATCGAGGGCAACCAACACGAGTTCTCGACCATCGAGGGCGTCGTGGAGGATGTCACCGAGATCATTCTGAACCTGAAGAGCCTCGTGGTCTCGTCCGAGGAGGACGCACCCGTGGTGATGTACCTGCGCAAGGCCGGTGCCGGTGCTGTGACTGCCGCCGACATCGCCCCGCCTGCCGGTGTCGAGGTGCACAATCCTGAGCTGCACATCGCCACCCTGAACGACACCGGGAAGCTCGAGATGGAGCTGGTGATCGAGCGGGGCCGTGGCTACGTGTCCAGCGCCCTGAACAAGAACCCGGACGCCGAGATCGGTCGCATCCCGGTTGACTCGATCTACTCACCCGTCCTGAAGGTCACCTACAAGGTGGAGGCCACCCGCGTCGAGCAGCGTACCGACTTCGACCGTTTGATCGTCGACGTCGAGACCAAGTCGGCCATCCGTCCGCGCGACGCCGTTGCTTCCGCAGGACGCACCCTGGTGGAACTGTTCGGTCTGGCTCGCGAGCTGAACCTGGACGCCGAAGGCGTCGAGGTCGGTCCGTCGCCAGTGGACGAGCAGCTGTCGCAGGATCTGGCGCTGCCGGTGGAGGACCTGAACCTCACCGTGCGTTCCTACAACTGCCTGAAGCGCGAGGGCATCCACACCGTGGGTGAACTCGTCTCCCGCAGTGAGCAGGACCTGCTGGACATCCGCAACTTCGGTTCCAAGTCGATCGACGAGGTCAAGGAGAAGCTCGTCGAGCTGGGCCTGTCGCTGAAGGATTCGGCGCCCGGGTTCGATCCGCTGCAGGCCGCTGATCGTTACGACGATCAGGTGTACGACGAAGGCGACGAGGGCGATGCCCCCTTCGCCGAGACCGAACAGTACTGATCCGCACATCGCGCCCGGTGTGACCGGGCAGTAACTCTGGAGAATCAACATGCCCACACCAACGAAGGGGCGCCGCCTCGGCGGCAGCCCGGCTCACCAGCGGATCATTCTGGCCAACCTGGCCAGCCAGCTGTTCGAGCACGGCCAGATCACGACCACCGAAACGCGTGCCAAGCGGGTTCGGCCGCTGGCCGAGAGGCTGATCAGCAAGGCCAAGCGCGGCGACCTGCACAACCGTCGTCAGGTGATGGCGACGCTGCCGGACAAGGGCGTCGTTCACGTCTTGTTCGCCGACATCGCGCCGATGATGGCCGACCGAGATGGTGGATACACCCGGATCACCAAGGTTGGGCCGCGCAAGGGCGACAATGCTCCGATGGCAGTGCTGGAACTCGTCACCGAATCGGTGGAGCAGTCCCGCAAGAACCGTCCGGTGAAGTCCGTCCCGAAGGCCGCGGTGAATACCGCCGAAACCGTTGAGGTGGAGGCCGAAGAGGCTGCACCCGCGGGTCTGGTCGAAGCGGATGATGAGCAGACTGAGGACGCAGCCGAGAAGTAGGCCGGACAGGATCTCCTTCCCTGGCGAAGAACCGCTGGCCGGTTTCGAGATCAAGCGCCCTCTCCCGTTGACGGGAGAGGGCGCTTTCGTGCGTGGCGGTTCACCGGGCTGGTGTCCCAGCCGGTGGCCAGGGTCGCAACAGTCCGCGTGAACCGCTAGCGTTCCGCAAAGGTGTTATGGATCGTCCCAGCGTGGGGGAAGTAGGAGTTCATGAAGAACGTACGAGCGATGATGGCGGCTGTGGTCGCGGGCGGCCTGCTGCTGGCTGGATGCGGGTCCTCGGGTGGGGCCGCATCTAGCGACAAGGTGTACGAGATAGGGATCGCGCAGATCGTCTCGCATCCGTCCCTGGATGCGGTCCGCGAGGGCGTCGTGCAGGCGCTTGCCGATGCCGGCTACGAGGATGGCAAGAACATCAACCTCGACGTGCAGAACCCCCAGGGCGACCAGTCTGCGTTGACGAACATCGCCAACTCTTTCGCCTCCAAGGACGCGGTGGTGGCGATCGCCACCCCCACCGCACAGGCCATGGCACAGGCCGTCACGGACAAGCCGATCGTCTTCTCTGCGGTGACAGACCCGGTGAGTTCCCAATTGGTGGATTCCTGGGAAGAGCCGGGTGGCAACATCACCGGAACCAGTGACATCAACCCGATCGAGGAACAGTTCGATCTGATCACCGAGATCGTTCCGAACGCCAAGACCGTCGGCATCGTCTACAGCTCCGCCGAGCAGAACAGCGAGATCCAGGTCGAGCTGGCCGAGGGAGCCGCCGAGAAGAGGGGTCTGGAGATCAAGACCGCCACCGTCACGAACTCCTCCGAGATCCAGCAGGCAACCAGGTCGCTCGACGTGGATGCTTTCTTCGTGCCCACTGACAACACAGTGGTGTCAGGTCTGGAGGGGCTGCTCCAGGTCGCTGAGCAGACCAAGACACCAGTCATCAGTGCTGACTCCGATTCTGTGACTCGTGGCGTCATTGCCTCGGTCGCCGTCGACTACGCCAAGATGGGCACCCAGACCGGCGAGATGCTGGTGAGGATCCTCGAAGGAGCTGATCCGGCCACCATGGCGGTGGAGACCCAGAAGGAACCGCAACTGACGATCAATCCGAAGGCTGCGGCGCGGATCGGCATCACCCTTCCCGCGGACCTCGTCAGCAGGGCTGACAAGATCGTCGAGTGAGTCCTGCATGATCATCGCCCTCGAGCTGGGATTCCTTTTCGCCATCATGGCGTTGGGGGTCTACCTCACCTACCGGGTGCTGGACTTTCCAGACCTGACTGTGGACGGCTCGTTCACGACCGGCGCCTCGGTGGCGGCGGTGATGATGGTGAACGGAGTGGACCCGGTACTGGCCAGCGTCTGCGCCGTGGTGGCGGGAATGCTGGCCGGTACGGTGACGGGGTTGCTGCACACGGCAGGGCGGATCAACCCGCTGCTCGCCGGGATCCTCACCCAGATCGCGCTGTATTCGGTCAACCTGCGCATCATGGGCAGGGCCAACGTGCCGCTGCTCCGGGAGACAACCGTCTTCACGCCGTTGCGTGAAGCAGGACTGATCGGCACCTGGGTGTCGGTCGGGGTGATGGTGCTGCTGGCGCTTGCGGTGATGGGGCTGCTCGACTGGTTCCTTGGCACCGACATGGGTGTCGCGATGCGGGCAACCGGTGACAACGAGGAGATGGCACGCAGCCAAGGCATCGCCACCGATCGGGTGAAGATCTTCGGTTTGGCCATCTCCAACGGTCTGGTCGCAGGTTGCGGGGCATTGGTGGCCCAGTTCACGGGCTTCGCTGACATCTCGATGGGCATCGGACTGATCGTCGCCGGCTTGGCCTCGGTCATCGTCGGGCAGGCGATCTTCGGATCCCGCACGGTGGCGATCTCCACCTTCGCCGTGGTGCTCGGTTCAGTGATCTATCGGGGGGTCATCCAGGTTGCGCTCAACGTGGGACTGAACCCCAACGACATGAAGCTGATCTCGGCAGGGTTGGTGGTGGTGGCCCTGGTGCTGCCTCGCTGGGAGCCGGTGCGCAAGTGGCGCACTGCCCGATCAAACCGGCGGATCTCCGACGAAGCGGACCTTGTCGATTCCGTCGCCGGGAGCGTGAACTGATGCTGCAGATCACTGAGGTTGGCAAGACCTTCCACCCCCTCACCGTCAACGAGCGGGTGGCCCTGCGCGGCGTCAACTTGCATCTCGACGAAGGTGACTTCGTCACCATCATCGGCAGCAACGGAGCGGGCAAATCCACCCTGCTGAACGTGGTGGCGGGGCGCCACATGATTGACCAGGGCAGCGTAGTCATCGACGGTGAGGACGTGTCCAAGCAGCCGGAGTACAAGCGGGCTCGCAACGTGTCCCGGGTCTTCCAGGATCCGATGGCCGGTACCGCGCCACATCTGACGATCGAGGAGAACCTCGCGATCGCTGTGGCGCGAGGGCGAGGCGGCGGTCTGCGACGGGCTGTGACACACGCGCGGCGCGAGATCTTCCGCACTGAACTGAAGACCCTCGAGCTGGGGCTGGAGCACCGGCTGACCACACTCGTGGGCATGCTGTCGGGCGGTCAACGCCAGGCGCTCAGCCTGTTGATGGCGACCTTTGTCGAACCACGCATTCTGCTGCTCGACGAGCACACGGCGGCACTCGACCCGTCCAGAGCGGAGCTGATCTCCCGGCTCACGACGGAGGCGGTTGCACGCCATCGTCTGACGGCATTGATGGTGACCCACAACATGAACCAGGCACTCAGCATGGGCAACAGGCTGATCATGATGCACGACGGCGAGATCGTCCTTGAAGCTGTCGGTGAACACAAGAAGAGCCTCACCGCCCAGCACCTGTTGGACGAGTTCAGCAAGATCAAGGGCGCCCAGCTCACTGACCGGACCTTGCTGCAGGGATGACGGGAGACCACTAGCAGATGGCGCCGTTGAGAATTGCCCAGTTGGCCAACTTCGTCGGTCCGGTGTCCGGAGGCATGCGGGTGGCGATCGACGAACTGGGCAAGGGCTATCTTGCCGCCGGGCATGAACGAATTCTGGTGATCCCCGGTGAGGAAGACGGCACGGAGGAGACTGACAGCGGCATCGTGGTGCGCGTGAAATCACCCCGGATCAGCAAGGACTACCGGATGATCTCGAAACCGTGGCGCGCACTGGAGGTGCTGGACGACTTCAAACCGACCAGCATCGAGGTCTCTGACAAGTGGACCCTCAGCCCAGCTTCCCGATGGGCCCGCAAGCGTGGCGTCGGCAGTGTGCTGTTCAGCCATGAACGCCTGGACGACATGATCGCCATGTGGATGCGGCGACAGTTCGGCGTCGAGACGGCTGTGGGTGCGCTGAATCGTCGGCTGTCCAGGAGCTTTGATGCGATCGTGGTCACGTCGCAATACGCGGCAGACGAATTCGCCGAGACCGGAGCGCGGCTGTGGTTCGTTCCCTTGGGCGTCGATCTGGACACATTCCACCCATCGGTCGGCAACCCGGAGGACGACGGGGTCGTCAAAATCTGCTACGTCGGTCGGATGAGCCACGAGAAGAGTCCAGAACTGGGGGTTGCGACCGCCCGCGAGTTGCACCGTCGCGGGGTGTCGATCCAGCTGAACATGTACGGTACCGGCCCGGACGTGGATGCCATGAAGGCACAGGCGGGCGATGCTTCGGTGGTCTTCCACGGCTTCGTCGATGGTCGCGCCGAGGTGGCCAGGCGCTTTGCTGCCAACGACATCTCCTTCTCCGTCTGCCCCGCCGAGACCTTCGGTCTCGCTGTGTTGGAGGCGCTCGCATGCGGCACCCCAGTGGTGACTTCGAACCGTGGGGGAGCGAACGAATTGGTGGACGCCACCTGCGGGGAGAACGGCAACCCCGATCCGGAGTCGCTGGCCGATGCCACCGAACGACTGATCCGACGGCTGGGCCCGCAGATGCGCGAGGCTGCTCGGCAACGCGCCGAGAAATTCACCTGGCAGTCGAGCGTCGATGCGATGCTGGACCTGCACCAGGAACTGGCTGAGAACCCACCACATCGTCCCCTGTGGTACCAACGGATGAGCACCAGTGTCCAGGAACTGATGGTCACCAGCAGCGAGACAGAAGGGGTGTCGCGATGAGCCGAGCGCAGCCGAGGAGCAAACTGACCATTCTGACGGCCTCAGCGCTCAGCCTTGCCGGAGCAGCAGTGCTGCCAGTGGTTCTCGCCGCTCCTCGGGCGGAACGGGCCACGCCCGAAGGGGTTCGAACACTTGATGACACGGTGCAGCGTTGTCGAGCCAGCGGACTCCAGGGGTGGGATCTGGTGTCGTTCGCGACCGACCTGGTGAATCGGAAGTTCACCCGCTACTCCGCCTGGCACTTGTGGGAGTCGCCAGTTCTGGCCTTCCTCAACTCGCGGGGGCAGTCGAACCAGTACAACCTCGCCCTGGCGACCGTGCTCAAGGGCCTCGACTTCGAGGTCCAGGTCGTGCACGCCGCCCGTGCCCGCAAGTCGTATCCGAATCCGTGGTTCCACACCGGGCACACCTGGCTCCGGGTCACCCACCAGGGGCGGACGCTTGACGTGTGTGCCAGCGATTCGGCGAATCGACCGGGCCAGGTCACCTTCACACCCGTCACCCCGGCACGGCCCTGGCGGCCCTGGGCCGGCCCCGCCATCTCGGTGGCCCTGTTGCCCTTCGTCACCGGTCAGGTGTGGCGGCAATGGGTCAACGGCGAAGAGGTCGCCGGATGGCTGTTCCGCGACTTTGATCCTGCTGGCTCCCGGCTGGAGCGCTTCCCCAGCTGATCGTTCCGGCACAAAAACGACTGATCCGGACATTTGCTGTCCGGATCAGTCGCTGGGAGTCGTGCTGCTGCCTCAGGCGGCGTGTGCACATCCCCACGGCTGGAGTCCGCGCGAGGCGTACAGGTTGTTGGCGATGGTGATCTGCTGGGCGCGGCTGGCGCGATCAGGGCGGGAAGCGTACTTGCCGCCACCGGCTGACATCCAGGTTTGGGTGTTGAACTGCAGTCCGCCGTAGTAGCCGTTGCCGGTGTTGATCGACCAGTTGCCACCGGACTCACACTGGGCGATCCGATCCCACATCGCGGCCCTTGACAGGTTCAGCCCTGCGGTGGAGCCGGTGTTGCTGGTGCTCGCCGAAACGTGGGTTCCGACCAGCACCTTCTCAGTCACGGGTGCGGTGAGGACCTTGGTGGACACCACCGTGCGGGCGGTCTCCTTGCCGTTCGTCATGGTCACCTTGTAGGTGCGACTCACGGTGCCGTCCTTGCCCTGGACGCTGACCGAGGTCTTGCCCTTGGCAAGCTTGCTGGTCTCGACCCGCACCGTCTTGTGGGCGACTGTCGCCTTGCCGGTGACAGTCTTGCTGGTGACCCGGCTGAGGGTGACCTTCATGTCCTTGGTGACGGGCGTCGAGGCAGCTGGGCTGAGCTTGTCAGTGGAACTCTTGGTGACCTTCAGCTCCTTGAGCAGTTCACCAACGGTGCCGGCGGTGGTTTCAGTCTTCTGCGCCTTGCCCCGGATCGTGACTGTCACGGCCTTCGGTGTGGTTGCGGTGAAGCTCAGCGGCTGGCGCCCGAGTTCGAGGGAGCGGTCCACCGACAACTCGGTGTCCGCATTGCGGATTCCCAGCTGGGCCAGTGCGCCGCCGACGGTGTCCTTGGTGGTCCAAATCGTCTTCGTCTTGCCGTCGATGGTGACGGTCAGCTTCTTCCCGTAGCGGACGTTGATGGTCTTCCCGTCCACCAGTTGGGTGCCTTCGCTGGGGACCACGGAATCGTGGCTGGTCAGCTCGACGCCCCGGCTGTCGAGCAACTCCGACACGTCGCCGGAAAGGGTGTTGATTTGCGAGGTGGTGCCGTCGAGGCTGAGCTCAACGGACTTGGTAGCGGCTTCGAGGGCGATCCCTCCGCCGATCAGGGTGGCTGCGGCGGTCGCGGTGGCTATAAAGATGCTTGTATTCTTCACGAGACTCCTTGGGTGCTGCTTCGTCTTGAGTGTTTCTTCGTCTGGTCGCCTCCTTGCGTCCTCTTCGGTATCTACTCTGCAACTTCCTGAGAGAATTCTCAAGTTGAAACCCTTGCGGATCGGCCTCCAGTGCGCTATGTGCGCGAAAGCACGCCCTCCGTAGCCTCGTGACAAGCAGAAACGCCCCGCGCTGAATGCGCGAGGCGTTTCCTGAAGAAAATTCAGCAATGACCTCTCAGATGAGGTGGCTGGTGCCCTTGGCGCGATCCAGCCGCGCGGAGACGTCGCTCCAGTTGACGACATTCCACCAAGCGCTGACGTAGTCCGCCTTGACGTTCTTGTACTGCAGGTAGAAGGCGTGCTCCCACATGTCCAGCTGCAGCAGCGGCACCTGGCCAGCCGGCAGGTTGCCCTGCTGGTCGAACAACTGCATGATGTTGGCGCGCTGACCCAGCACGTCCCACACCAACATGGCCCAGCCGGAACCCTGGATCGAGGTTGCGGTGGCCTCGAATTGCTTCGAGAACCCTTCGAATGATCCGAAGTACTCGTTGATCGCCGCGCCGACCTGGCCGTCAGGACGGCCGCCGCCCTCGGGCGACATGTTCTTCCAGAAAACGGAGTGGTTCACGTGCCCACCCAGGTTGAAGGCCAGATCCTTCTCCAGCTTTCCGATGGTGCCGAAGTCGCCCTTGTCGCGGGCCTCTGCCATCTTCTCCAGTGCGGTGTTCGCGGCGGTGACGTAGGCGTTGTGGTGCTTGCTGTGATGCAGCTCCATGATCTCGGGAGAGATGTGGGGTGCGAGGGCTCCGTAGTCGTAGTCCAGATCCGGCAGTGTGTAAACAGCCATGTGTCCTCTTTCTGCGTATGTCTTCTCGCTGGTGAGCGAGGCGCTGCCCGTTTGGCAGTCCGTACATTTTGTAGGAACACCACAGTAGGGGGGATTGTTCCCAACTGGCAGGAATCCGCCACAGGCTGGAGTCCTGCCAGACTTCAGCTTCCTGGTCTCAACCCCCTCCCAAATGTGGGGTTGACCATGGTGTTGGCTGGGAGGATGAATACGTCACAGTCTGAACACGAGTCTGGGCTTGCTGCGACACCCGAAGCAGGTCAGGCATCTTTACCGGCGTTGCGGATGTCGAACCTTCACAAACAGTTCGGCGACAAGCGTGCCGTCGACAACCTGTCGCTGCAGGTGCCGGCCGGCTGCCTGTTCGGGCTCGTCGGGCCGAATGGTGCGGGCAAGACGACCACGTTGTCGATGTGCACGGGGCTGCTGCGCCCCGACCATGGGCGGGCCGAGGTGTGGGGCCACGACGTGTGGACCGATCCGGCTGCGGCCAAGGCTGTGATGGGGGTGTTGCCGGAGGGCTTGCGGTTGTTCGACCGGCTCAGTGGATCCGAACTGCTGCGCTTCGTGGGATCGATGCGCAAGGTACCTGGGCGGGTGATCGCTGAGCGCAGTGCCGCATTGCTGGACGCCCTCGGTCTGAGCGAGGACGCCGACACTCTGGTCTGCGACTACTCGGCAGGCATGACCAAGAAGATCGGGTTGGCCTGTGCCATGATCCACAACCCGAGGTTGTTGATTCTCGACGAACCCTTCGAAGCCGTCGATCCGGTGTCAAGTCAGTCGATCCGCCAGATTCTGCGTGGCTTCGTCGCAACCGGAGGCACGGTTGTGCTCTCCAGCCACGTGATGGAGCTCGTGCAGAACCTGTGTGACGCGGTCGGCATCATCGCGCAGGGCAGGGTGCTGGCCGCGGGTGATCTCGACGATGTGCGACAGGGCAGCAGCCTGCAGGACCGCTTCATCGATCTGGTGGGTGGTCCACATGCATACCGGGAGGAGGGCATGTCATGGTTGGGACACTCGTCCAACTCCAACTGAGACTTCAGTGGCGCACCATCCGGAGCAACACCGGTGTGCTGATCGCCACCGTGCTCTTCGGTGTGTTCCTGCTCGGCGGGACCGTCGTCCTGGCCGCCGGACTGGTCGCGCTGCGCGCCGCGGACCGATCCTTGGCCGGCGCGGTCACCACTGCCGGCTTCGGTCTGATGGCGGCGGCCTGGCCGCTGATCGCACTGCTGGCTTCCGGTTCTGACCAGACTCTGGATCCAGGACGCTTCGCCCTGTTCCCGTTGCGTGCCAGCGAACTGATGCCGGGTTTGCTGGTTGCCAGCCTCACCGACCGCGGCACCGTCCCGGTCGTCATCCTGGTTCTGGCGCAGGTGATCACGTGGTCCACCTCGGTGCCGCTGGCACTGATATCTGCACTTTTCGGCGTTCTGGCACTGCTCAGCTCACTGCTGCTTGCCCGGTGTCTCACCGCGATGTTGTCGGCAATGCTGCACAGTCGCCGCTTTCGTGACGTCGCCACCATCATCCTTGCCTTGTTCAGCATCGGGATCGCCATCGGTTTCCAGTTCATCGGCCAGCTGTTCAGCGGTGAGGTGCTGGATGCTCTGACCTGGGTGGGTGCCATCGTCGGCTGGACTCCGTTCGGGTGGCCCTGGGCCGCCATCTGGGACGCGGGGGTCGGCAACTGGGGATTCTTCGCAGTGCGCGGCACTCTCAGCATCATCCTCGTCCTGCTGCTGTGGAAAGGATGGCAGTACTATCTCGACCGGGCTTTGGTGTCCCCGCTGGAAGCGGGCGGCAACGCCGGCAAGGTCGCCGATTCCGGGCTGGTCGAACGGATGGTTCCCGACACGCCGGCCGGCGCCCTCGCAGCCCGGTCATTGCGCTACTGGCGACGAGATCCCCGGCACCTGGTGCAAGGTGTGGCGGCCCTGCTGGTGCCGGTGCTGATGGCATTGCCCATCCTGCTCGATCCGGGGGATCTCGGTGAGGGCGCCGGGTTCGACCCCGCCGGCGATTCGATGTTGCTGATGTACCCGGTGCTGGGCGCGCTCCTGATGGGATCTCTGACGATCGCCACCGAGCTCAGCTATGACGGGTCAGCGCTGTGGATGCAGATGTCTGCCGGACTTCGCGGCCGGGACGACCGCTGGGGTCGGTTGATCGCCTTCTTCTG
>JAGXHS010000157.1 GCA_024636075.1 Propionibacteriaceae bacterium | reverse complement strand
CGCCGTAGCGCTCCAACTTCGCCTGCCCCACGCCGGGTATCCGCAGCATTTCCTGGCCTGTGCTGGGCATCGCTTCCGCCACCGCCATCAAGGTGGCGTCGGTGAACACGACGAACGCTGGCACGCTGGCGGCATCCGCCACGGACTTGCGCCACTGCCGCAGCCGTCCGAACAGTTCTTCGTCATAGCTGGAGGGGCAATCGGCGTGCCGACCGAGCTTGCGATCCGCCCCGGTGTTCAATGACCGGTTGCACACCCGACACGTGGCTGACTGGGCACTCCGCGATCGGCGTCGTCGCTTGCCAGTGGGCCCCGAGGTGGCCGTCGTCACCCCGACGGGTAGCAGGTCGGCCAGGAAGCGCGACACCGGCCGGGCGGAGCGATTGCCACGGCCCGACCACGACAGTCGGAGATGGACTTTCGCGCGGGTGACGGCCACGAACAGCAATCGCCGTTCTTCGGCAACCTGGTCCGTCGATGTGGCCAGCACGAACGGCACCGTCCCTTCGTGCACGCCGGTGACGGCAACCGCCTCCCATTCCTGCCCTTTTGCGGCGTGCATGGTGCTCAACGTGACGCCACGGGCCAACGGGGCATGCTGCGCACTGGCTCGCTGACCCAGCTCAGTCACCAATTGGTCCAGTCCCATCGCATCCCCCTCGGCGAGATCGGTGGCGAAGTTGGCCAAGGCGTTCAAAGATTCCCACCGTTCCCGCACGGCACCGGCACCTGATGGTGGCTCGGTGGACCAACCGAGCCCCGCCAGCACAGCTCGGAACTCCTCCAGACCAGATTCCTGATCAGTTGCAGCCGAGCCCCGGTTGTTGACACCAGCCCCGTCGATGTCGGCAGCAGGCCGTGCCACGTGGGCAGCGGCACGCAACGCCTGCAGCGCCTGCTTCACTTCCGCTCGTTCGTAGAAGCGTTCACTGCCTCGAACCTGGTAGGGCACGTCCAGTTCGCTCAGGGCAGCTTCCAGCGCGGGTGACTGGGCGTTGATGCGGAACAGCACCGCCATCTGCTCGAAATCCACGCCGCTTCGAGACATCTTCACCAACCAGGTCGCCACCTCTCGTGCCTCAGCCTCTTCCGACGAGGCCGGACAGAAGGTGACGTCGACTCCCGAGGGCGACTGTGCCTGCAACTGCACACCATGATGGACGCTCACCGGACCCAATACCCGATTCGCCAGCTCCACCACTTGTGGGGTGGAGCGATAGTTGCGGTGCAGCCGAATCACCCGATTACCGTGCTGCTGGCTGGCCAACTCGTTCAGGAACCCGGCATCGGCCCCGGCGAAGGCGTGGATCGCCTGGTTGGGGTCCCCCACCACGCAGAAATCGTCCGAGTCGCCCAACCAGAGGCTGAGCACCGTGTGTTGCAGTGGTGACACGTCCTGGTACTCGTCGACCACGAGGTGACGGTACTGGGAGCGGACCCGCGCGGCGATGTCCTGATGCTCCGACAGCAGTGCTGCGTCGCACAGCAGGATGTCGTCGAAGTCGATCACGTTGCGCTCAGCCTTGACCCGCTCATAGCCGATCAGCACGGACTGCACCTGCTCGCCCGTCAGATCCCCCACCGACCTGCCAGCACCAGCGGCAACCTCCGGGTAGCTGTCTGCAGTGACGTTGGTCAGCTTCGACCAGCTCACCTCTGCCGTCAGGTCCCGCAGCAGCGGGGTGTCAAAGGTCAACCGCCGATTGCGAGCGGCTTCCGCGACGAGACCCATCCGCGCGTTGGTCACAGCGGGTAGATCCACCCCGTAGGCCTCCGGCCAGAAGAACTGGATCTGGCGCAGCGCAGCCGAGTGAAAGGTTCGCGCCTGCACCTGTCCCACACCCAACCGAGTCAGTCGCTCTCGCATCTCACCAGCGGCCTTCGTGGTGAAGGTGACCGCCAATACGGCCCTCGGATCCAGCGCCTGGGTTCGTGCACCCCAGGCAATCCGATGCGTGATGGCACGAGTCTTGCCGGTGCCGGCGCCGGCGATCACCACCGTCGGGACCCCCAAACTGGTCGCCACGTCACGCTGCTCGTCGTCCAGTGCAGCAAGGATGGCCTCAGGTTCCACGATCACCGGCCCCACTTTAGAGACCGGGTGAGACAAAGTGGTGGCCGACAACTCCGCACCCGGGTTTCAGCTGTCCTGTCCGCGCTGTCGGAACAGGCTCAGCACGGCGCGGGCGTCGGGCGGTTGCCTTGCGCGGGGGGCGCTGGAATCGGTCGGGTGGGTCACGGACCTCGGCGCGCGCGGCGTGGTCTTCGTCACCTGTCCTGGACTGTCAGTGCTGAGGATTAGTGTTGTCGGTGATGACAAGTGCCGAGCAGAGCAGGTGGCAGCCGGACGGGCTGCAGGTGATCATGTCACCCGACTGGCGGCAGCTGACAACTGACGCCATCAACCACCTCGTCGAGTACCCCTGCGAGGACGTCTTCGACACCCAGCAAGTGCTGTGCCGAGGCACCTTCACCTCGCGGGCAATCGCCCAACGCTTCGCCTTGGCGGTCTCCGACCGCAGCGACGGCGGCATCACGGCAGGCGTGCACTTCGACACCATCACCGGCTGGCGGCGCTCGGTGGAATCAGCGCTGTTGGGCATCGACCACAGCAGCGATCCGTGGCGGCGCCGCAACCTGGCCCTGGTGCTGCTCGAGGTGTTCGACGACGCCGATGCCCAGGACTGGTTCCGGCCACTTCGGCGGTACCTGACCTCTGTCGACCTGTCGCTTCGCCCGGGACGACGGCTCTCGCTGGCCGACCGGATCGCTGGACTCTTGCTCGCGTACTGCGACACCCATCCCGTGATGATGAGTGCCTGGTCGGCAGGGCAATTTGTGGCCGCGGACGGCGGAGAGTTGGCTGACTCCCGGCAGTGGCAGTTCGCCCTGTGGGCCGAACTGCTCCGGCGGCTGCCCCAGGGCAGCGACCCGGATTCCCGGCACCGGGAGCTGTTGGCCGCCATCGGCTCGGCTTCGCCGCGGCAGCTGGGTGACACTCTGCGCGTCGTCGACCCACCTCCGATGCGACATCAGGATCGCGAGTTGCTTGCCGCTGCCGCCAGGGTGATCCCGGTGCGCTGCTGGCTGCACCTTCCTGCCGGCGACGGCAACAAACCATCGCGGCTGGCCGTCCGGCTCGGGCAGACCAGCCTCGAATCGGTCACTGGCTGGTTGCAGGTGGCACGCCGCACCGAGCACCTCGACGACGGTGAACGCGATCCCACGTTGCTGGTCCGACTGCAACGCCAGCTGAGCACCCCAGCGAACGAGAGTGACACTGCGAAGACGAACGACACGGCAGGCACGAACGGCGCGGGGAGCGTGGATCAGTCCGTCCAGGTGCACTTCACTCACGGCCCGGACAGGCAGGTGGAGGTGCTCCGTGATCTGCTCTGTGGCCTGCTGGCGGATCGCCCCGAACTGGAGCCTCGCGACATCGTCGTCGCAGTCGCGAACCTGCAGGAGTTCGCACCACACCTGCGGTCCGCCTTCAACCTGGATCCCGACGAAGTCGCGGCTCCCCTGCATCCCGGCCACCTGCTGCGGGTACAACTGGCCGCCACCTCACTGGAGCAGCACAATCGCGTCCTGGAACTGCTGCAGTGGATTCTCGCTCTCCCGGCCAGTCGCGCCAGCGTCGAGGATCTTTTGCAGCTGTGTGCCTTCCCCCCGGTGGTGGAGCGTTTCCACCTGCACGGCGACAGCCAGGATCGGCTCCGTCGCCTGATCAGCGACGCCGGTGTTCGCTGGGGTGTTGATGGTCAACAGCGTGCGATGGCCGGGCTGGCAGACGTTGTGCAGGGAACCTGGTTCACCGGGGTGCAACGTATCCTCACCTCGATCGCACTGGCCCCCGAACCTCCCGGATGGTTGGGTCCGTCACTGCCCATCGCCCAGATGGAATCCACCGACGTGCAGGTCGCCGGCGCCTTGGCCGAGATCGTGTCACGGGTCCGACGCAGCCTGTTGGCTTTCCAGAACGAGGCTCCGATCGTTGACTGGATCGCGCGGCTGCGGACGGTGCTGGAGGATCTCGCGGCCACCAGCGCCGAGGACTCCTGGCAGTTGCACCGGGCTCACGCCGCACTCGCTGACTTGGAGGAATTGACGGCGGACCGCTCCGCCGCGCTCAGCCTGGGCGATGTGCGGGCACTGTTCAGCTCCTTGTTGCGCACTTCGCGCGGGCGCCCCAACCACGGCAACGGATCGTTGATCTGTTGTGATCTGTCAGACCTGGACAATGTGCGCCACAAAGTGGTGGTGCTGATGGGAGTCGACGACCAACGGTTCCCGGCCGCACCCACCCTCGACGGAGACGATCTCAGGGTGAGCGGACCGGAACCGGAACACGACCCACGGGCGCTGTCCCGCCAACAGTTGCTCAACGGTATCCAGGCGGCCGGCGACACTCTGGCGCTGATCGTGCAGAACCGCGATCCGCGCACCAACCAAACCGTCTTCGCCGCACCCGTCGTGGATGACCTGTTCGGCGTGGTTCGTGGCCTCGGCACGCCGCTCGAGGTGCAGCATTCGATCCACGCCCACAGTGCTGCCAACTTCACCGCGGCCAACTTCACCGCGGCCAACTTCATCGCCGCCGACCACGACAGGACCGCCGAAGCCGAGCCATTCAGTTTCGATCACGCAGCTCTGGCGGGCGCCATCGCCTTGTCCGCGGCTGAGCGAACACCGCGCCCGGCAGCCACCCCACCAGCCCGCGGTGTCACCCCGTCCACCACCGGAAACGAGGAGATCCCTGCCACCGAAGAAATCCAGGGTCCCCGCATCGTTGACCTGGAGGAACTGAACCGGTTCCTGCAGGACCCGGCGAAAGTGTTCGTCACGCACCAGATCGGGGTCTCGCTGACCCGTTGGACCGACAAGATCGACCCGCAACTGCCGCTGGAGCTGGATGGCCTGGGCAGGTGGGCGATCGGGGATCGCTGGTTGCGCGCCCGCCTCGACGGGGAGGATCCGCAGCGCCTTCGGCACGCGGAACTGCTCCGCGGCACCACCCCCCACGGCCTGCTCGCCGAAAGCGCCATGAATCAGATCAGCACCACGGTGGAACGGATGGTCACCGTGCTGCAGCCACACGGCAGCCAACCAGCCCGGCACCTGCCCATTCGTCTGGGGCTGCCGTCCGGGGGCCGGCTCGACGGCCACCTGCAGCACCACGGTGCAGCCATCGTGCATTCCAGCTACAGCAAGATCAACGGCGCCGCACTCAACGCGGCATGGCTGGACTTGTTGGCGGTGAGCGCGAGCGGCACCGCTCCACCCACCGGATCGAGGTGGCATGCGGTCGTTGCCGGCTCGGACGACGTGATCCGCTTGGACGCTCCCAGCGTCGCACAGGCAACCCAACTCCTCGACGAGCTGGTGGAATTGCGCCTCGCCGGGCTGCGGAACGTGGTTCCTTTCCCGATCAAGGTGGCAGCGCCCCATCGATCGCTCACCCCGATCACACCCAACAGGTGGTATCCGGGGCCAGATGAGGAGGCGAAGCGCTCGTGGGCGGATACAGCCAAGAAGTCTGCTGACTGGGCAGTGCTGGGGTTCACTTCCTACGAGGATCTCAGAGCTCGGCAGGCACTGCCGTCCGATCCCGGGGTTCCGGCCGGATCACGATTCGAGTCGCTGGCCCACTGGTGGTGTGAGCCGATCCGCGACCATCTGACGAAGCTGGAGCTGTGAGCATGCCGGACAAGTTCCAGTTACTGGGCCCGCTGCCCAGCGGCACGACGGTGATCGAAGCCAGCGCGGGCACCGGGAAGACCTACGCCATCACGGCTCTGGCCGTCCGCTACGTCGCGGCTGGATTGCACACCCTGGATCAGATCCTGATGATCACCTTCTCCAGAGCCGCCACCAACGAGCTGCGATCCCGAGTGCAGCAACGTTTTGCCGACACCGAGAAAGCTCTCGCCGTTTGGCTCGGCGACGGAACTGCACCCACCGACACATTGGATCTGGAGCTGACCAAAGGGTCGCGCGAACAGGTCACACGTCGCCTCCAGCTGAT
>JAGXHS010000156.1 GCA_024636075.1 Propionibacteriaceae bacterium | reverse complement strand
GCGCAGGCGCTGATCAAGGGGGAGCGCGCCGACGTCGCCGTCGAAACGCTGACAGAGGTCGGCGTGAGCGAAGTCCTGGCGTGGCAGGCAGCCAGATCCATCGTTCGTTGGAGGGGAGACAAGCGCACCAAGGGCCTCGCCAAGTGGCAATCCATCGCGCGCGAAGCCACCAAGCAATCGCGGCGGTTCACCATCCCATCCGTGAGTTTCGCCGATTCCGGTGAGGTGCAGCGTCGTCTCCGGCAGGCGGACACCGCACTCGTCTTGCACGAGGACGCGGCGCTCTCACTGTCCGACGTGGCGCTGCCCGACGCCGGTGAGATCCTGATGGTGGTGGGGCCCGAAGGTGGCATCAGTCCCGACGAACTGGACGCTTTCGTCGACGCTGGCGGCGTCCCGGTGTCGCTGTCGGACGGGGTTCTGCGGGCCTCCACCGCAGGGGTCGTGGCACTGGCCCAACTCCAGCTGCTGCTCGGCATTGCTGACTCCACGACGTCAGGAGAGGCCACGTGAGCTTCGGTTACCGGGTCCGCCATCGTCTCGACACCGGGCTGGGCAGGACCGGCACCATCGACACCCCTCACGGAACCATCGAGACGCCCGCCTTCATTGCGGTGGGCACGAAGGCCACCGTCAAGGCGGTTCTACCGGAAGCAGTCCGGGAGCTGGGCGC
Source organism: Propionibacteriaceae bacterium (assembly GCA_024636075.1). Lineage (GTDB taxonomy): Bacteria > Actinomycetota > Actinomycetes > Propionibacteriales > Propionibacteriaceae > JAGXHS01. The sequence goes on along the minus strand of JAGXHS010000156.1, from coordinate 20,831 downwards.
CCAAGCCGTTCTGGCGAACGCTTACCACCTGTACCTCCAACCCGGCACCGACATCGTCGACGCGGCCGGCGGACTGTCGCGATTCATGAACTGGCCCGGTCCCACCTTCAGCGATTCCGGCGGATTCCAGGTGATGAGCCTGGGCGTCGGGTTCAAGAAGGTGCTGGCGATGGAGGCCGATCGCGTCAGCAACGACCAGGTGATCGCCGAAGGCAAACAGCGGATGGCCCACGTCGACGACGACGGAGTCACTTTCACCTCACACCTCGACGGCAGCAAGCATCGCTTCACCCCAGAGGTGAGCATGCGGGTCCAGCACGAGTTGGGCGCTGACATCATGTTCGCCTTCGACGAGCTGACGACGCTGCTGAACACCCGCCAGTACCAGGAGGAATCGCTGGAGCGCACCCGACTGTGGGCCGAGCGGTGTCTGAGGGCACACGGGCAGCTCACCGAACAGCGAACGGACAAGCCCTACCAGGCATTGTTCGGTGTGCTGCAGGGTGCGCAGTACGAGGACCTGCGACGGCGGGCGGCGCGGGACCTGGCCACGATGAGCATCGACGGACAGCAGTTCGACGGATTCGGGATCGGTGGCGCATTGGAGAAGGAGAGCTTGGGCCGGATCGTCGGCTGGGTCTGTGAAGAACTTCCCGAAGACAAGCCCCGCCACCTCCTCGGCATTTCTGAACCGGAGGACCTGTTCGCTGCCATTGCCAACGGTGCCGACACCTTCGACTGCGTGAACCCGTCACGGGTGGCACGCAACGCGGCCATCTACACCGCGGATGGGCGCTACAACGTCAACACCGCAGCAAACCGTCGGGCGTTCACCGCGCTGGAGGAGGGGTGCGACTGCTACACCTGTACCCACTACACCCGGGCCTATCTGCACCACCTCTTCAAGGCGAGGGAAATGCTGTCCAGCACCCTGGCCACCATCCACAACGAACGCTTCACCGTGCGTCTGGTCGACGACATCCGACACGCCATGCCCGGCGGTGACTTCGACGCACTGCGCACCGAGTTCCTGGGTCGCTTCCACCGGGGGCGACATTCTGGGCAGAGCTCCGTCACAGGTAGTCAGGCTCATGATTCTTCACCAGCCGGATCACCTGATAGGTGATCGGCAGGAAGACCACTTCGACCGCAACCTTGTACAGGTAGCCGACCACGATGTAGTTCAGCAGCGTGCCGCCGGTGATGATGCCGGCGAAAGCAACGGTGCAGAAGATCGCGGTGTCTGCCAGCTCCCCGACGACGGTCGAACCCAGCAGGCGCGCCCACAGACTGCCCTCGGCGGTCACCGCCTTGATCTTCACCAGCGCCCAGGCGTTCAGGAACTGTCCGGCCAGGTAGCCGAGCAATGATGCGAGCACTATCCGTGGCACGAAGCCCAACACCGCATGCCAGGCGCTCTGGTTGGGCCAGTCCGTTGCCGGTGGTGCCGAATCAACCACCAGGAAGATGAGCGACGCCAGTATCGACACGCTGAATCCGGTCAGGATGGCCCGCCTCGCCTTCGCCAGCCCGTAGACCTCGGCCAGCACGTCTCCGAAGATGTAGGTCATCGGGAACAGGAAAGCGCCGCCGTCGGTGATGATCGGCAGCACCGGGAATCCGGCCAGCTGCCAATCCGGTCCGAACTGGATCAGTTTGGTTGCTCCCACGTTGCTGATCAGCAGGAAACTGCAGAAGAGAGCGAGAATGATGTCGTAGTTGCCTCGAGCGCCGGAAGCGTAGCGAACGTGCCGTCCGGTGCTGGCCGTTGAGCTTTCGTCGAGATGGACCACGGCGGCACTGTACCTTCCAGTTCCCGGCGCGGCGATTCTGCTGCCCGTCTTGTGAAGCCGTGGCAGTATCGGTACATGGACGCCGAACTCGATGAAGCAGTCCCGGACGAGTCGGAGCAACTTGACCAACTCCAGCCGGAAGAGACTCTGATAGACCGAGGCGTGGATGACGTGCTCGATGAGGGATACATTCCTCCGGACAACTGGTCGCCCGCCGAAGGCTTCGGCAACACGGCCGAAGAGATGCGTCGCGGTGAGACCCTTGAACAGCGGATGAAGCAGGAGCTGCCGGAGGAGGATCGGGCCCCCAAACCGCACTGGAACCCCACCAAGGAGAAGCGCGAGGTGGGCAGCAAGCGTGCCGGCCGACTGGTTGATGCAAACCATGGCTACATCGGTCCTGACAATGAGGCCGAGAGCATCGCCGAAGATGTTGGTAGAGCCGGTGGTGCGGCATGTGCCGAAGAGGCTGCGATGCACATCATCGAGGACGAGGACGGAGACGACGACGAGTGAGGGGTCCGGTGACGTCCGGGCGTCAACAGCTCCCTGAAGCGACGAGCGTCCGATTCGGCGCCACCTTCAATCCGCCGCACACCTTGTACCCGGTCAACCAACCGTATGACACCGGCTGGCTCGACGTGGGCGACGGCCACCGGCTGCGTTACGAGCAGTCCGGCAATCCGAGCGGCAAACCTGTGGTCTTCCTGCACGGAGGCCCCGGCGGCGGCGGAGGCGACGGCAGGCGCCGGTTCTTCGACCCGGTTCGCTACCGGGTCATTTGCTTCGACCAGCGCGGCTGTGGCGACTCCTCACCGCACGTGGCGGAGGGCGCCGCAGGTCTTGCTGCCAACACCACCTGGCACCTGGTGGCTGACGTGGAACGGCTCCGTGCACATCTGGACGTTCCGCAGTGGCAGGTGTTCGGCGGCTCGTGGGGCAGCGCACTGGCGCTGGCCTACGCCCAGCAGCATCCTGACCGGGTGAGTGAATTCGTGCTGCGCGGCATCTTCACTCTTCGCCGCAGTGAACTGGACTGGTTCTACAACGGTGGTGCGGCAGCGATGGCTCCCGAGTGGTGGCACGTGTTCCGCACACCCTTGGAGCAGGCGGGACTCGGCGCTTGCGGCGACAACATCGAGGCCTACCACCAACTGCTGTGGCATGACGACCCGCAGGTGGCCGAGGCTGCTGCCGTGGCCTGGACAACCTGGGAGGGCGCAACGTCGAGCCTGCTGTTCAATTCCTCAGTGGTGCGGGCCTATGAGGATGGCCGGTTTGCACTGGCCTTCGCCCGGATCGAGAACCACTTCTTCCGTCACGCCGGGTGGTTCGAGGAGGGACAGTTGCTTGACGGTGTCGAGCGGATCCGGCACATACCCTGCGTGATCGTGCAAGGTCGTTATGACCTGTGCTGCCCCGCGATCACGGCCTGGGAACTGTCGCAGGCGTGGCCTGAGGCGCAGCTGCGGATGGTACTTGCTGGCCATTCCGCCTTTGAGCCGAACATCGCCTCGGAGCTGATCGCCGCCACGGATCGCTTCTCGAACCGTCGTTGATCGGATACTCCAGAGCGCCCGCCCGTGCAGGCTGCAATCCGAGATGACGATGGCAGCCGCGCAGCCTAGACTTGCGGGGACCCACCTGCGTCGACGACTCGACCGCAGAACCCGGGGCCACTCCAGATTCAACACACCGATTCAACAACAACACCGATTCAACAACAACACCGATTCAACAACAACACCGATTCAACAACAACATGGAGGGGACATCCTGAGCAGCGAACGGCACGACCTCGCTCACGTGCAGGGAACGCGGAAGATCACCATCCCGCCGTCGATCAACATGGTCAACGTGCTCGGACCCCGGGACGAATTTCTGCGTCTGTTGGAGCATCAACTGGACGCCGACATCATGGTTCGCGGCAATGAGGTCACCCTCACCGGTACGACCGCCGACGTTGCGCTGGTCGTCGACGTGCTGACGGAGATGGTCGCGGTGCTGCGCACCGGACAGGGCCTCAGTTCCGATGCCGTCGAGCGGATCGTGGCGATGAGCTCCGACGCCGATGACGTTCACCCGGCCGAGGTGCTCACCCAGAACATCCTGTCGAATCGCGGCAAGACCATCCGGCCGAAGACCCTGAACCAGAAGCGCTACGTGGACGCCATCGATGCTCACACCGTGGTCTTCGGGATCGGCCCGGCCGGTACCGGCAAGACCTACCTTGCCATGGCGAAGGCGGTGCAGGCACTGCAGTCGAAGCAGGTGAACCGGATCATCCTCACCCGGCCGGCGATCGAGGCCGGAGAACGGCTCGGTTTCCTCCCCGGAACCCTCAGCGACAAGATTGATCCGTACCTGCGCCCGCTCTACGACGCCCTGCACGACATGATCGACCCGGACTCAGTACCCAAGTTGTTGACGGCGGGCACCATCGAGGTGGCGCCACTGGCCTACATGCGGGGCCGCACATTGAACGATGCCTTCATCATCCTCGACGAGGCCCAGAACACCTCGATGGAACAGATGAAGATGTTCCTGACCCGACTGGGTTTCGGATCGCAGGTCGTGGTCACCGGCGACATCACCCAGATCGACCTGCCAGGAGCCCAGACGAGCGGGCTGCGGGCGGTCCAGGGAATCCTCGACGGCATCGATGACATCGCCTTCTGCAACCTGACCAACCACGACGTGGTCAGACACAAGCTGGTGGGAAGAATCGTCGCGGCCTATGACCAGTTCGAGTCGGCAGACACCACCACAGGCACCCGGACCAGACCCCCTCGCACCGGGACGCATCCCGCCAAGAAGGGTCCGGAAGGCATACGCCATGATTGACCTTGCCAACGAATCGGGTGCCCAACTCGACGAGAAACAACTGCTGGCGCTCGCCGCCTTCGCCCTGCGGGAGTTGCGGATCCACCCCCAATCTGAGTTGTCGATCGTGCTGATGGACCCGGACACGATGGCCTCCTACCACCAGCAGTACCTGCAGCTTCCTGGCCCCACGGACGTGATGAGCTTCCCAATGGACGAGATGCGACTCGGGGACAGCGACGACGAGCCACCGCTGGGGCTGCTGGGGGACATCGTCCTCTGTCCCCAGGTGATCACCGCGCAAGCCCCCGAGAATGGCCGTTCACCGGACGAGGAGGCACAGTACCTGCTGATTCACGGGCTGCTGCACCTGTTGGGATTTGATCACGACAATGCCGAGGACAAAGTCGTGATGTTCAGTCTCAACGACCGGCTGATTGCCGCCTGGCAGGGGGCCAAGTGACTCAGGCACACCTGATTCAGTTGGGCATGGCGATCGTTTTCATCCTGGTCGCCGCGCTGCTGGCAGCCACCGAATCCGCATTGTCGACCATCACTCGCGCCCGCGCCGACAGGCTTCTCAAGGGTGGAGGGCCCAGCGCCAAGAGGCTGCGCTTGATCGCCGAGGATCCAGCTCCGTACATCAACACCGGCATGCTGGTCCGCATCGTCACCGAGATCACCGCCATCGTCCTGGTCTGCCTGGTGGTCTTCGACACCATTGGCCCGACATGGCAGAGACTGCTGCTGGCTGCCGGCTCGATGATCCTGGTCAGCTTCATGGGCTGGGGAGTCGCGGCCCGCACCCTGGGACGTCAGCGGGCTGAACGGGTGGCGCTGCTCGCGGCCACGCCGATCTCCGCGTTGACCACCGTGCTCGGCCCGCTGCAACAGTTGCTGATCCTGCTCAGCAACGCGGTCACACCGGGCCGCGGCTACGCTGACGGACCCTTCTCGACCGAAGCCGAACTCAGGGAACCCGTCGACCAGGCCGAGGCGAGCGACGTGATCGAAGAGGGCGAGCGGCGGATGATCCACTCGGTGTTCGAACTGGGCGACACACTCGTCAAGGAAGTCATGGTGCCGCGCACCGACCTGGTGTTCATCGAATCCACCAAGAACCTGCGTCAGGCCCTCTCGCTGGCGCTGCGCTCCGGGTTCAGCCGGATACCGGTTGTGGGGGATGGCATCGATGACATCGTCGGGTTGCTGTACCTCAAGGACGTGATCCGCAGGGTCTACGACCACCCGGATTCGGAGCACTCCGAAACGGTGGCCAGCATGATGCGCCACACCCAGTTCTGCCCCGATTCGAAGCCGGTCGACGACCTGCTCCGGGACATGCAATTGCTGCGGCACCACATGGTGGTCGTGATCGACGAGTTCGGTGGTACCGCAGGTCTCGCCACCATCGAGGACATCCTGGAGGAGATCGTCGGTGAGATCGTCGACGAGTACGACGCGGAACCCACCTTGACCCAACAGGTCGAACCCGGGGTGTTCCGCGTCTCGGCTCGACTGCAGGTCGACGAGATGGGCGATCTGTTCGAGCTCGACGTGGACGACGAGGACGTGGAGACGGTCGGAGGTCTGATGGCCAAGGAGCTGAACCTGGTCCCGATCCCCGGCAGCGCCATCGAATGGAAAGGCATTCGCATCCAGGCGGAGAAGGCGGTCGGCAGGCGGCACCAGATCGACACCTGTCTGGTGTCCCTGGTCGAACCGGACGAGAACCACAGCGAGGACACCGACGGCGAGGACGACGATGACTGACAGCCCCACCGGTGCTGGCACCGGTTTCCACAGCGGGTTCGCCTGCTTTGTCGGTCGCCCCAATGCCGGGAAATCCACCCTCACCAACGCACTGGTGGGCAGCAAGATCGCCATCGCCTCGTCGAAGCCCCAGACGACTCGACACGCAATCCGTGGCATCGTGCACCTGCCCACAGCGCAGCTGGTGCTGATCGACACGCCCGGACTGCACCGGCCGCGAACACTTCTGGGGCAACGACTCAATGATGTGGTGCGCGCCACCTGGTCCGAGGTCGACGTTGTGGGTGTCTGCCTGCCGAGCGACCAGCGAATCGGTCCGGGGGACAAATACATCCTCTCCGAGCTCGCGAAGCTGTCCCGCACGCCGCAACTCGTCGCGCTGGCCACCAAGACGGATCTGGTGTCGTCGGACCGGCTGCGGAAGCACCTGCTGGAGATCCAGGCGTTGGAGGACGAGATCGCGATCCGCTTCGAGCAGATCATTCCGTGCTCGGCGAACAGTGGCGACCAGATCGAGCTGGTCCGTGACGAGCTGATCAAGCTGCTGCCGCCGGGGCCGGCCTTCTACCCCGAAGGAGAGATCACCGACGAGCCGACCGAGACTTTGATCTGCGAGCTCATCCGCGAAGCGGCCCTGGAGGGGGTACGTGACGAGTTGCCGCACTCGATCACAGTCACGCTGGACGAAATGGGGCCGCGGGAAGGCCGAGACGAGGACAAGCCGTTGTTGGACATCTACGCTTCGATGGTTCTTGAGCGCGATTCCCAGAAGGTGATCATGATTGGCCATCGCGGCCAACACCTGAAAGAAGTGGGCACCCGTGCCCGGCAGCAGATCAGCGCCCTGCTCGGCACGCCGGTGCATCTGGACCTCAAGGTGAAAGTGATGAAGGACTGGCAGCGAGACCCCAAATTCCTCAACCGGCTGGGTTTCTGAGGTCGCCTCCGGCCACGTTCGCGGCAACCGATCAGTGTGCGCTCATTCCTCCCAGGAATGGACGACACGGCCGTCCACCATGGTGAGCCAGGCGCCGAAGGTGCGCAGCCTTTCCGGCTCGACCTCGAACGGATTCTCGTCGAGCGCGATCAGATCTGCCCGGGCGCCCGGCACCAGGGCTCGCACACCGTTGGTGGAGCACAGCAAGGCCTGTGACAAGGTCAATCGTTCGTCGGGGTGCCACGAACCGCGCTCGGCGTCAGTGATCCGGGTCACCGACAACTCGATGGCGAGCCACGGATCCGCCGGCGCACACGGCGCGTCGGAGCCGAAGGCGAGAGTGATCCCGGCAGCTGCCATCGAAGCGAGTGGGAAGACGTGCTGGGACAACCCGGGCCACAAGGCATCGACGCTGTCTCGATCGTCGAGCATCTGCGCGGGTTGCACGCTGGCCGTGATGTCCAGCTGTGCCAGCGCGGCGATGTCGCCGGGTCGCATGAACTGCGCATGTTCGATCGTTCCCCGGGCACCGGTCTCGGCGAAGGCCGCCACGACCATGGCGCAGGCGGCGTCACCGATGCCGTGCACGGCACAGTCCAGACCTGCTGATCGGGCTCGATACAGCACCGATTCCAACTCCTCGGGGGCCATCCACAGCATGCCGTGGGGATATCCCTGCAGTGGGTCGACGTATTCGTCGCGGCACCATGCGGTGCGCGCCGTCATCGAGCCGTCGGTGATGATCTTCAATGGGCCGACACTCAACAGCCCGGTGTCGTCCAGCAGCATCCCGGTGTGCAGGCCTTCGGCGATGGCCGCGTCCAGCCACTCCGGCCAGATGCTGGCCCTGATCCGCATCGGTGGAGGCCGCTCGCTGGCGAATCGACGTCTCCAGTCGACGGCGTTGTTGGCACGTTCGATGTCCACCACCCCGACCAGACCCCGACGTGTGGCTGCCTGCAGCACACCGTGCACCCATTCGTCGAGCACCAGATCGGGAAGATTGTTGACAGCGGTCTGCAGCTCGAACGCTTCGGTCTCCACCAGATGCCCGCTCGGGTGCCCGCCGAAGCCGAACCGTTCCAAGGCAGCAGTATTGGCCCATGCCGCGTGCAGGTCGCCGGAGATCAGGGCGATCGGAGTGATCTCGCTGACCTCGTCGAGCAGCCTGGCCGACGGCGGCTGCTGCCACATCCCGTCGCGGTATCCGACGCCGATCAACGGGCTGTCCGGGGCATGTTCGACAAGGCTTTGACGGGTCAGTTCGACGCATTCCGCCGCGCTCTCGCAGCCACTGAGATCGAGACGACGCGACGCCAGCGCCCACTGGCCGGCGTGCACGTGGACATCCCACAGGCCGGGCATCACGATCCGGCCGTGCAGGTCGATCACCTGTCGTTCGTCCTCGATGGGCCGCCGACTGATTCGATTCCCCTGCACCCAGATATCCTGTGGATCGCTGGCGGTGCCGGTGTCCAGATCGAGCAGGCGCGCGTTCCGCAACCTCATGATTCCCATCCAACAGCCTGTTCGGCGAACCTCGAACCCTGTCCATCCAATGGGCGACGACCGGCGATCATGTCCGATTGCCGGTCACGCTGGTGATGCGGCGAACGGGGCCCTACAGTGGAAAGCATGGCATTGCTGATGTCGGACTTGCTGGCGCGACTGCTCCTTGTGTGCCGTAGCGAGGCTCGGTAACAAACCAGGCCCCCTCGCTGCGGAGATCCGCCGTGCCTGACCACTTCAGCACACCAAGGAACTGTCATGACAACCAATGCCACCCGGCAACAACCTCGCCCCACGCAAAAACCCAGCCCGATGCCGTTCGATCGGTACTCTCCCTTCGTGCCGGTCTCGCTGCCGGACCGCAGTTGGCCTGACAAAAAGGTCGACAAGGCTCCCCGCTGGCTGTCCACCGATCTGCGTGACGGCAACCAGGCACTCATCGATCCAATGACACCCGCCCGCAAACGCAAGATGTTCAACCTGCTGATTGCAATGGGCTACAAGGAGATCGAGCTGGGCTTCCCGTCCGCTTCGCAGAACGACTTCGACTTCGTCCGCCAGCTGATCACCTCGGATGCCATTCCCGACGACGTCACCATCTCGGTGCTGACCCAGGCCCGCGAGGACCTGATCGAGCGCACCGCCCAATCCTTGGTCGGGGCGCACCGGGCCAACATCCACATGTACAACGCCACCGCCGAACTGTTCCGCAGGGTGGTGTTCAACATCTCGGAGGCCGAATGCATCGCGATGGCCACCCGGGGGACCGAAATGGTGTGCAAGCATGCCGAGGCAAACCTGTCGGACGTGCAGTTCGGGTACCAGTACAGTCCGGAAATCTTCACCCAGACACCCACCGACTTCGCCGTCGAAGTGTGCAACGCGGTGATGGACGTCTGGCAACCGGAGGACGGCCGGGAGATCATCCTGAACCTGCCAGCCACGGTGGAACGCTCCACGCCGAACACCTACGCCGACCAGATCGAGTACTTCGCGCGGCACATCCGCAACCGGGACAATGTGGCGATTTCGCTGCACCCGCACAATGACCGCGGCACTGCGGTCGCGGCCACCGAACTGGCCATGATGGCCGGGGCGGACCGGGTCGAGGGCTGTCTGTTCGGTCATGGTGAGCGCACCGGCAACGTGTGTCTGGTGACGCTGGGCATGAACCTGTTCAGCCAGGGCATCGATCCGCAGATCGACTTCTCCGACATCGACGAGATCCGGCGGACCGTCGAGTACTGCACCAATCTGCCGGTGCATCCTCGACATCCCTACGCGGGTGACCTGGTGTACACAGCCTTTTCCGGGTCACACCAGGACGCGATCAAGAAGGGATTGGAGGTCCTGCAGCGCGAAGCAGGCAGCCAGCACCGCTCGATCCACGAGATCGCATGGGAAGCCCCGTACCTGCCCATCGATCCGCACGACGTGGGCCGCAGCTACGAAGCGGTGATCAGGGTCAACTCCCAGTCGGGCAAGGGCGGCATCGCCTACATCATGAAGAGCGACCACCAGCTGGACCTGCCGCGCCGGATGCAGATGGAATTCTCCAGAGTGGTGCAGGCACACACCGATGCCGCTGGCGGCGAGGTGAACAGCACGCAGATGTGGGACATCTTCTCCGCCGAGTACCTGAACCGCAGCGAACCGATGGAACTCATCGGCGTGAGTTCCAGCACCTCAAATGGCACTCACCACCTCGAGGTGAGGCTGCGCAACGTCGGCGAGGAGCTGGTACTCAGCGGCGAAGGCAACGGACCGGTGTCAGCCTTCATGGACGCACTGCGCCAGGTGGGCGTGCACGTCCGGGTGCTCGACTACATCGAGCATGCACTGACCAGCGGCGGCGATGCCTCTGCGGCTGCCTACCTCGAGTGCGAGGTCGGTGACTCCGAGGATGCCCGCATCCTGTGGGGCGCCGGAATCGACCCGAGCATCACCACCGCCTCACTCAAGGCCGCGATCAGTGCCGTGAACCGTGATCGGGCCAGCTGACAGTCGTATCCTCAGCCACGGCTGGGCCCATCCTCAGCGTTGGGCCCAGCTCCAGCATTCGGTCCATCTACAGCGTTCGGGAGGGCGCCACCGAAGCGTCGGTCCCGGTGTGCGTACTGCTCGATTGCCCGCCACAGGTCACGACGGTCGAAGTCGGGCCACAGCCGATCGAGGAAGACCATTTCCGCATACGCGGACTGCCAAACCAGGAAGTTCGAGGTGCGCTGTTCACCCGAGGAGCGCACGAAGAGGTCCACGTCGGGGATGCCCGGTTCGTCGAGAAACTGACGGAACCGGTCCTCGGTCAAGCGCGCCGGGTTCAGTTTTCCCTGCTGCGCCTGCTCCGCGATCCTGCGAGCGGCATCGACGATCTCTGCCCGGCCGCCGTAGTTGACGCAGAACTGCAAGGTCAGGACGTCGTTGCCGGCCGACTGCTTTTCAGCATCCTCCAGTTCCCGAACCACTGAGGCCCACAGTCTTCCTCGGCGCCCGGCCCACCGGATCCGGACTCCCAACTCATCCAGCTGGTCGCGCCTGCGGTGGATCACGTCGCGGTTGAATCCCATCAACCACCGCACCTCGTCGGGGGAGCGCTTCCAGTTCTCTGTGGAGAAGGCGTAGGCGGACAGATAGGGCACACCCACCTCGATGGCGCCCTCGATCACGTCGAACAACGAGTCCTCACCCCGGGCGTGGCCCTCGGTGCGTTTCAATCCGCGCTGTTTCGCCCACCGCCCGTTACCGTCCATCACGATTGCGACGTGCCGGGGCATCAACTCCGGAGCGATCGATGGTGGCACGGCGCCGCTGGGGTGTGCCGCCGGTCGACGGGGGCCAGGTCGCGATGCAGAATTCGACACGCTCCCACACTAGCGAAACCTCGATCGGGGATCCCTGTAGGCAACCCGCCAGATGGTCCGGCAGCCAACCCGCTACGGTGGAACCAACTGGTTGGCTGAATCCGAATCGGCGGCCAGAGACCGGACCCACTTCGGGCTGACACAGGAGAGATGGCACCAGATGAAGATTGGCGTGATTGGTTGCGGGTACCTGGGGGCTGTGCACGCGGCCTGCATGTCGACGGTCGGCCATCAGGTCTATGGCTACGAGATCGACGTCGCCAAGGCGGAAGGGCTGAACTCGGCGCGGACACCATTCTTCGAGCCCGGATTCGACGAGATGCTCAGCGAGCAGCTGGGCACCGGCCGACTGGCCTTCGGCAGTGATCCACAACCACTCGCCGATTGCGATGCCGTGTTCATCTGTGTGGGAACCCCTCAGCTGAAGGGCGAATTGGCCGCCGACACCCGATACGTGACGGCAGCATTCGAGACGGTGGCCGACGTGGTGCGCAGCAATGCGCTGATCATCGGCAAGTCGACCGTTCCGGTTGGCACCGCCGATCGGGCAAGCCAGCTCCTGGCTGAAAGGGCGCCGCATCTCACCGTCGCCTGGAATCCCGAGTTCCTGCGTGAGGGCAAGGCCGTGAAGGACACACTGCGACCTGATCGTCTCGTCTTCGGCGTCGAGAACGAGGGCTCCGAGGAGCTGCTGCGCGAGATCTACGCCGACCCCATCGCCGACGGCTGTCCGGTGTTGGTGACCGATTTCCCCACCGCCGAGCTGGTGAAGGTCGCGGCCAACTCCTTCCTGGCAACCAAGATCTCCTTCATCAATGCCATGAGCGAGGTCTGCGAGGTCGTCGGCGCGGACGTCACCCAACTTGCTGACGCGATTGGTTATGATGCCCGCATCGGGCGCTCCTTCCTCGGTGCCGGGCTCGGCTTCGGCGGAGGGTGTCTGCCCAAGGACATCCGCGCGTTCATGGCAAGGGCAGGCGAACTGGGCGTCGATCAGGCCCTCTCCTTCCTCCGGGAAGTGGATGCCATCAACATGCGGCGTCGCTCCCGGATGGTGGAGATGGCTCACGAGCAGCTCGGCGGGACCGTCATCGGTCAGCGGATCGCTGTCCTGGGGGCCGCCTTCAAGCCCGACAGCGACGACATCCGTGACTCACCGGCTCTCAACGTGGCGGCTCAACTGCTGCTCCGCGGCGCCGACGTCGTCGTCACCGATCCTCAAGCGGTGGAGAATGCCCGTAGGAAGTGGCCGGACCTGACCTTCGCCGACACTCCGATGGAGGCGTTGCAGAAGGCGGACCTGATCCTGTTGTTGACCGAATGGGACGAGTACAAGCAGCTGGACCCGCAGCAGGTCGGTGCTGTCGTGCGGCACAAGCAGATCATCGACGGTCGCAACGCGCTCGATCCGCAGTCGTGGCGGGACGCGGGATTCGTCTACCGCGCACTGGGTCGTCCTCGCGTCTGAGTGCACACCCAAACAGCTGGGTGGGGCAACGCCCAGGCTGGTGAGACAATGGCACGGTGCCCACTTACCGAGACGAAGCTGTGGTGCTCCGCACGCACAAGCTCGGCGAGGCGGACCGGATCATCACCTTGTTGACCCGAGAACACGGCAAGGTTCGGGCAGTGGCCCGGGGGGTGCGGCGCACCTCCAGCAAACTTGGGGCGAGGGTTGAGCCCTTCAGTCACGTGGATGTCCAGTTGGCGGTGGGACGCAATCTCGACGTGGTGGCCCAGGCAGAGACCCTGCACCCGTACGGCGAGGCGCTGGTCACCGAGTACCCCCGCTACACTGCCGGCACCGTGATGCTGGAAACCGCCGATCGGGTGGTGGTCGAGGAACGCGAGCCTGCCCTGCAGCAGTTCCGACTGTTGCTGGGGGGTTTGCACGTGCTGGCCTCAGCGACCAGCGACGGGTACCGTCCAGCCACCATGATCCTGGACTCCTACCTGCTGCGGGCGTTGGCGACCGCGGGGTACGCACCCAGCCTGAGCGACTGCGCCCGGTGTGGCCGGCCGGGACCGCACCAAGCCTTCGCCCCAACGGCAAGGGGGGTGGTGTGTCCGAGTTGTCGACCCCCCGGATCCGCTCTGCCTCAATGCGGCACCCTCACTTACCTCCAACACCTCTTGAGCGGCGACTGGGTGGCCACCCGCGACGTGACTCCGGGGGAGCGCAGGGAAGCCAGCGGCTTGGTGTCCAGTTTCGTGCAGTGGCACCTCGACCGCGGCCTGCGCACCTTGAAGTACCTCGATCGAGCCGAAACCACCCCACCTGACGGCTGAGGGACGCTCAGTCGGCGCTCGTGTTCCAGCAGTTGTCACAGACACCGAACACTTCGAGCTCGTGGTGCGGTTCGTGAAACCCGTGGGCCGCGGCGATGCTGTTGGTCCATGACTCGACGGTGCTGCCGCCGATCTCCACGGTGTGTCCGCACCGGGTGCAGACCAGATGGTGGTGGTGACCCTGTTCGGCGCAGGCACGGTAGGAGACTTCGCCATCGCCGGTGCGCAGGGTGTCCAGTTCGTCGTCCTCGGCCATCGATTGCAGGGTTCGGTACACGGTCGCCAGACCGACCGAGGCGCCCCCGGCGCGCAGCTCGTCGTGCAACTGGTGCGCGGTGCGGAACTCGACAGTGCTGTCCAGCAGGGTCTGCAACGCCACCCGTTGCCGGGTGACACGGCGGGCAGGAGTCTGACTTTCGCCCTGGGCGGTCATCGAACCCCCTTGTCTCAATCGAACCCCTTGGCCAACGAGTGGGCTGCCGGGCATCGATGTGCGGATGCCTGGAGGTGATTCTACTCAGCACCCCCGGTGGTTGCGCACTCATCAAGCGGAGGCGGGGGCCGGGTTGCCGGCGTTAGGCTGTGGCGGGTGACCAGCGATCAGCATGACATTCGTGATGTTCCGGCGTCTGGACCAGAACCATCGGCCTGGGGGAGCGCCGAGTTGGTGGTGGTGAACCGGTTCCGGATCAGCGAGATCGATCTGGCGAGCTTTCGTTCGACGCTCGACGCCGCGGTTGCGGTGCTGCGCCCCAAGGCGGGCCTCGAATCGTTGCGGGTGCTGCACAACCTGGACGAGAGCGACCTGTGGGCACTGGTCACCATCTGGCAGGACGTCGGCTCCTACCGCCGGGCGCTCAGCGGCATGGAGTCGAAGATGGTGATCTGGCCGTTGTTCGCGCTGGCGGTGAACGAGCCGAGCGCCTACTTGTCACCCGAAGAGTTGGGGGACAACCGTCCCAGGAGACAGTTCTGAGGGAGCCGAGCCGTTCTGAGGGAGCCGAGCCGTTCTGAGGGTGTTCAGCCATGTCACGGGACTCAGGGGCGTGCTGTTCGCATCCACCGACTCCGAACCGGTAGTGTCACGGCCACAGCGCACCGCTTCGGGCGGCCAGCCCGGCCGGCCCTTCCAATGAGGACTTGGAGAACAACTCAGCCATGGCAACCAGCACTCTCGACAACGTGATCAACCTGTGCAAGCGCAGGGGTTTCGTCTTTCCCTGTGGCGAGATCTACGGGGGCACCCGCGCCGCGTGGGACTACGGGCCGCTGGGCGTGGAACTGAAGGAGAACATCAAGCGCCAATGGTGGCGTCACATGGTCACCGGTCGGGACGACATCGTCGGTCTCGATTCTTCGGTGATCCTGCCCAAGGACGTCTGGATCGCATCGGGTCACGTCGGGGTGTTCAGTGATCCCCTCACCGAGTGCACTTCCTGCCACAAACGATTCCGCGCAGATCACCTGGAGGAGGAGTTCGAGGCCAGGAAGGGGCGTGCTCCCGAATCGCTCACCGAGGTGAACTGTCCCAACTGCGGCAACAAGGGACAATGGACCGAGCCACGCGAGTTCAACATGATGCTGAAGACCCACCTGGGGGTCATCGAGGACGAGTCCGGGTTGCACTACCTGCGTCCCGAAACTGCCCAGGGCATCTTCATCAATTTCAAGCAGGTGGTCAACGCCACGCGACAGAAGCCGCCCTTCGGTATCGGTCAGACAGGCAAGAGCTTCCGCAACGAGATCACGCCGGGCAATTTCATCTTCCGGACCCGCGAGTTCGAGCAGATGGAGATGGAGTTCTTCGTCGAACCGGGCACCGATGAGCAATGGCACCAGTACTGGATCGACAATCGCACGGATTGGTACGTCGATCTCGGCATTGATGGTGACAACCTGCGTCACTACGAGCACCCGCAGGAGAAGCTGTCGCACTACTCCAAGCGCACCGTCGACATCGAGTACCGGTTCGGTTTCATCGGTTCCGAGTGGGGTGAGCTGGAAGGCATCGCCAACCGCACCGACTTCGATCTCCGCACGCACAGCGAGCATTCCGGGACTGATCTGTCCTATTTCGACCAGGCGAAGGGCGAGAGGTATCTGCCCTACGTGATCGAGCCCGCTGCTGGACTGACGCGATCGTTGATGGCCTTCATGGTGGAGGCGTACACCGAGGACGAGGCTCCCAACGCCAAGGGCGGGGTGGACAAGCGCACCGTGCTGAAGCTGGACCATCGACTGGCACCGGTGAAGGCTGCGGTGCTGCCATTGTCCCGAAACCAGGACCTGTCGCCGAAGGCACGGGATCTGGCAGCGGTGTTGCGCCGCAACTGGAACGTCGACTTCGACGACGCACAGGCGATCGGCAAGCGCTACCGCCGGCAGGACGAGATCGGCACCCCGTACTGCATCACCGTCGACTTCGACACCCTCGACGACGACAAGGTGACCATCCGGGAGCGGGACTCGATGCAGCAGCAGCGGATCGGGATCGACCAGGTGGAAGGCTACCTCGCCCAGCGCCTCGTCGGCTGCTGAGTGCACCTCGGGCGGACAGCTTTTTCGAGGTCACCGACCCGCGAGGAAGGTCCAGCCGATAGAGTTTGACCATGACCGACACACCTCTGCAACTGGCCGGTGACTTCGACCAGGCGTCGCAAAGTGATTGGGAACGAGAAATCCTGAAGTTGCTCAACCGGCGTCGCCCGGAGGGCAGGGAACTCAACCTCGACCAGGCAATGAAGAGCCTGCGCACCAACACGATCGACGGCCTCACCATCGAGCCCTTCTACCAGGACACCGACGAACCACTGGGATATCCGGGCGTGATGCCCTACACCCGTGGCGCCACCATCAAGTCCGGAGCCATGCTGGCGTGGGACGTTTCGCAATTGCATGAAGACCCCGACGTCGCCACGACGAACACTGCTGCGCTGCGGGATCTGCAACGCGGCGCAACCTCCCTCTGGCTCAGGCTCGACCCTGATGCGATTGCCGCTACGGATCTGGCCAAGGCACTGGATGGTGTGATGGCAGATCTTGCTCCGGTGTCGGTCAGCAGCCACAGCGACCAGGACGCCGCGGCCAACGCACTGGCCGAATGGTGGCGCGCCAGCAACACCCCCGAAGACTGCCGCGGCAATCTGGGCATCGACCCGATCGCGTTCGCAGCCCGAAACGGAGGACGCGCTGACCTGTCGGGGCTTGCCGACTGGGCCAAGTTGACCGCCGAGGAGTTCCCACAGGCTCGCGCGCTGACCGTTGACGTTCTGCACCTGCACAACGCCGGTGCCAGCGACGTGCAGGAACTCGCCTACGCCATCGCGACCGGGGTGGAGTATCTGCGGGCCCTGACCGATGCCGGCATGGACGCCGGTGTCGCCTGCGACCAGATCCTGTTCCGGGTCTCGGCAACCTCAGACCAGTTCAGCACGATCGCCCGGCTGCGCGCCCTGCGCCGGCTGTGGGGCAAGGTGACCGAGGTGATCGGTGTCGAGGAACCCAAGCGGGGCGCCATCCAGCACGCCGTCACCTCGTGGCGGATGATGTCGCGTGAGGATCCGTACGTCAATCTGTTGCGCGGCACGATCGCCTCGTTCTCAGCCGCCCTCGGTGGCGCCGAGAGCATCACGGTGCTGCCGTTCGACACGGTGCACGGACTGCCCGGGCAATTCAGCAGCCGGCTGGCACGCAACACCCAGCTGGTCGCGATGGAGGAGTCCAACATTGGTCGGGTCAGCGACCCGGCAGGTGGATCCACCTACGTGGAAGAGCACACCGCTGACCTCGCGCAGGCAGCGTGGTCGTTGTTCCAGGAGATTGAGAAGGCTGGTGGCATGGTCGAGGCGCTCGCCTCGTCGCAGGTCGCCGACCAGCTCGCTGCGAGCGTCGAGGAGCGCGCCAAGCGACTCGCGACGCGCAAGCAGCCGATCACCGGTGTCAGCATGTACCCGTTGAAGAACGAATCGCCGATCGACGCCGCGCCCCGACCGGAGGCACCGGCGTACGGCGGCTTGGCAGTGCACCGTGACGCTGAGATCTACGAGGCGGTCCGTGACCGTGCGTCTACGGCGGCCACCGGGAAAGGTGCGCCGACCGTCCTCCTGGCACGTCTGGGGAGTCGACGCGACTTCGGCGCACGTGAGGGATTCACTTCCAATGTGCTGCTCGCCGGAGGCATCAAAATCGCCCGGTCCGAGGAGGGGGCTACTCCCGAAGAGATCGTGGAGCAGGTGCAATCGGCACACACGCCGATGGTCATCCTGTGCTCGTCGGGCAAGGTGTACGCCGCTGAGGCCCTTGACGTCGCCAAGACGTTGAAGGATGCCGGCGTGCAGCGCGTCTTCCTGGCCGGCAACCTGAAGGAAACCCGAGCCGAGAACCCTGAGGAATACATCGACGGCACCGTCTTCGACGGCATGAACGTCGTCGAGTTCCTCGAATCCACCCTGAAACTGCTGGGAGTATGAAGTGACCATTCCACGTTTCGACAGCATTGACCTGGGCGCGGCAACAGTCAGCGCAGACGCCCAGCAACAGTACGAGCAGCGGCTGGAAGACCTCGAGATCCACTCGCCGGGCTGGACGACACCGGAACACATTCTGGTGCCGCCGGCGTACAGCGAGAATGACCTGGAGGGCCTCGACTTCCTCAAGACCTGGCCGGGTATTCCACCGTTCCTGCACGGGCCGTATCCGTCGATGTACGTGAACCAGCCGTGGACGGTCCGTCAGTACGCAGGCTTCTCCACGGCCCAGGAATCGAACGCCTTCTACCGCCGCAACCTGGCCTCCGGCCAGAAGGGGCTCTCCATTGCGTTCGACCTGGCCACCCACCGTGGCTACGACTCTGACCATCCGAGGGTGGAGGGCGACGTCGGCATGGCCGGTGTGGCAGTTGATTCCATCCTCGACATGCGCCAACTGTTCGATCGAATCCCGCTCGACCAGATGAGCGTCTCGATGACGATGAACGGTGCCGTCCTGCCGATCTTGGCCCTGTACGTCGTGGCGGCCGAGGAGCAAGGTGTCACGCCGGACAAGCTCGCCGGCACGATCCAGAACGACATCCTCAAAGAGTTCATGGTTCGCAACACCTACATCTACCCGCCGCAGCCGTCGATGAAGATCATCTCGGACATCTTCGCCTACACCAGTGCGAACATGCCCAAGTTCAATTCGATCTCGATCTCCGGCTACCACATGCAGGAAGCGGGAGCCACTGCGGACATCGAGATGGCCTACACGCTGGCCGACGGTGTGGAATACATCCGCGCCGGCGAATCAGTCGGGTTGAATGTGGACCAGTTCGCACCCCGGCTGTCGTTCTTCTGGGCCGTGGGGATGAACTTCTTCATGGAGGTCGCCAAGATGCGGGCCGCCCGCGTGCTGTGGGCCCGTCTGGTGCAGGACTTCGGCCCGAAGAACCCCAAGTCGATGTCGTTGCGCACCCACTCGCAGACCTCGGGTTGGTCGCTGACCGCTCAGGACGTGTTCAACAATGTGATGCGGACCTGTCTGGAGGCGATGGCCGCCACCCAGGGCCACACCCAGTCGCTGCACACCAATGCGTTGGACGAGGCGATCGCATTGCCGACCGACTTCTCGGCCCGCATCGCACGGAACACCCAGTTGTTCATCCAGCAGGAGTCCGGCACCTGCCGGGTGGTGGATCCGTGGAGCGGTTCTGCCTATGTCGAGCGGTTGACCGCTGATCTGGCCGGCAAGGCATGGGCGCACATCCAGGAGGTCGAGAAGGCCGGTGGAATGGCCAAGGCCATCGAAGCCGGAATCCCCAAGATGCGCATCGAAGAGGCATCAGCGCGTACGCAGGCTCGGATCGACTCCGGTCGCCAACCGTTGATCGGCGTCAACAAGTACCGCGTCGAGAACGACGAGCCGCCGGAAGTGCTGAAGGTCGACAACCGTCGGGTCCATTCCGAGCAGGTCGCCAAACTGCAGTCGTTGCGCGCCGAGCGTGACCAGCAGGCAACCGATGACTCCTTGGAGCGTCTGACGTGGGCTGCGGCGAATCCTGATCCCACCGATCCGGATCGCAACCTGTTGAAGCTGTCCATCGATGCGGCCCGCAACCAGGCAACGGTGGGAGAGATCTCCACCGCGTTGGAGAAGGTTTATGACCGCTTCACCGCCCAGATCCGTACCATTAGTGGTGTGTACAGCTCTGAAGCCGCCGATTCCAGCGATCTGAAGAAGGCCCGTGATTTGGTGACCGAGTTCGAGACGGAAGAGGGGCGTCGTCCCCGAATCCTGATCGCCAAGATGGGCCAGGACGGGCATGATCGCGGCCAGAAGGTGATCGCCACCGCCTACGCCGACCTGGGCATGGACGTCGACGTCGGTCCCTTGTTCCAGACACCCGTCGAGGTCGCCCGTCAAGCCATCGAGGCCGACGTGCACGTGGTCGGTGTGTCCTCGCTGGCAGCAGGTCACCTCACCTTGGTGCCGGCCCTGCGCAAGGCACTGGACAAGGGAGGGCGTCCCGACATGATGATCGTCGTCGGTGGCGTGATCCCGAGCCAGGACTTCGAGGAGTTGAAGGAATCCGGCGCCGATGCGATTTACCCGCCCGGCACGGTCATCCCATTGGCTGCAATCGAAATGCTGGAGAAGCTGCGTAAGCGACTGGCCAACAGCGCCGCATGAAGCTCAACATGTCGGCCGAGGAACTGGCAGACGGAGTCCTGGACGGTTACCGGCCAGCCATTGCGCGTGCTATCACCCTGGTGGAGTCCAGCAACCAGCCACATCGCGTGCTCGCACGCGATGTGCTTGGGATCCTGCGTCCACACGCAGGCAAGAGCGTGCGAGTGGGCATCTCGGGGG
>JAGXHS010000155.1 GCA_024636075.1 Propionibacteriaceae bacterium | reverse complement strand
GACGAAGAACGGGACGCCGACGAGACGCAGGGCCGAAAGCAGGTTGGGCACGGTGAGGACACGATCGGTGTCGTACGGGCTCCCAGGCTCGTTCTTGCTCTCAGGCTCGTGCTCACTCTCGGGCTCGTACTGACTCCGGGGGATGCGCTCGTCGGCCTCTTCTGTGGACACCCAGCCCACCCTAGCGACTCGGGTGAGCGGACTCTATCAGCGACTCGGGTGAACGGACTGTGCAGGCGCTCCCACGTCAGCTGATGGCGGCCGAGTTCCGGCTGCGGTGCCGGAAGGTAGCCTCGTCATAGGCCGCCAGGACCTCGTGGCCGATACAGCTCCAGTCGAAGCGTTCCGCCTGCCGCCTACCCCGTTCGAGCTGCAGGTCGCGCGGCTCTGCCAGACTCTCCACGGCGGCCTCGGCAAGGGCCCGTGACTCGCCAACCGGAAAGATCCGACCGACTGGACCGTCGTCGTCGCTGAGCACGTCGACGAACGCTGCCAGGTCGCTGGACAGCACCGGCGCGCCGGAGGCCAGCGCTTCGAGCAACACGATGCCGAAGCTCTCCCGCCCGGTGTGCGGGGCGACATACAAATCGGTGTGGGACAGCAACTCGTTGCGTGCGACATCATCCAGCCGGCCCAGAAACTCGACCCCGTCGATCGTGCTGAATTCCCCCTCGCCGACCACCGCCACCTGCAGATCCGGATAGTGATCGCGGATCTGCGGAAGCGCGTCGAGCAGCACGCAGAATCCTTTCCGGGGTTCGGAGTAGCGGCCGAGGAAGGTCAGTTGCGGGTGGTCGCCGGCCCGCCAGCGCGCATCGCCGACCGTTCGCAATGGGTGCTTGTCAAGGCAGATTCCGTTGCCAATGATCCGCGCGTCAACGCCGATGTGTCGGCGAACGACCTCACCGGCGGCTGCCGAGACGGCGATCGGGAGGTCGATCCGGTTGATCGACCCTGGCAGTAGTCGACGTGCCCAAAGCATGGCACGCGACCGGGGAGTTGCAGTGTGGAAGGTGGCGACCACCGGCACTTCGGCCTCCCACAGGGCGAGGAGGGCGACGCTGGGGGTGATCGGCTCGTGGACGTGCACCACGTCGAAGTCGTTCTCGGTCAGCCAGGCCGCCACCCGGCGCGAGGCGGAGGGCGTGAAGTTGATCCGTGCGATCGACCCGTTGTAGGGCACCGGAATGGCCGGCCCGGCGGTGGTGTACTGCTCGGGCTCCAGGCCATGATCGGTCAGCACTGCCAGGGATGGCTGGCCGGGGCCCAGGATGCTGACCTGATGACCAGAGCTGCCCAACCATTGCGCGAGACCCAGAATGTGATTTTGCACACCGCCCGATGTGGAGAATGAGTAGGGCGACACGAAACCGATCTTCATCGCGCGCCTCCGCTGGATGCTGCTGCGGGGCGACGTCGGACGAAGGGCTGGAACATGTGCCAATCAGTTGGATGCTGGGAGATGGCGCGGTCGAACTCGTCGCAGATGCGTTGCGTCAGTTCGGCCATCGACTGTTCCCGGTCTGGCGTGTCGAGGCGCTCGGAGACTTCGATCACCATGCGTCGTCCTTCGTAGTGGCACCAGACCGCGTGCAGCGGAACGTGGTGGCGTTGGGCGAGGGTGGCGGGACCGCCTGGCATCTTCGTGGTCAGCAGGGACGGCGCCGACGGCCAGACGACAGGGATGCCATGAGGCGAGAAGGTCCGATCAGCCATCAGGCAGATGATCCCGCCCTGGGCCAGATCCTTGCCCAGGCTGCGCAGTGCCCCCGGATCCCGGTGTGAGTAGAGACGCATGCCGACCGACTGTCGTGCGATGGAGAAGAACTCGAACTCCCGAGCCCCCAGCTGCTCCACCACCGCGGACACGGCGAGCCCCGTGTGACTCCCCCACACGGCCGCAAGATCCCAACTTCCCATGTGTGGCAGCGCCAACACCACGCCCCTTCCGGAATCCCTGCCATCCAGCAGGTGCTGGCGGTGCTCATCGCTGATCAGCACGGTGCGTCGGACCCGTTCCGCCGACCAGCGATCCAGCCTGATCGAGTCCATCAGGTTGCGAGACCAGGACGCGATGGCTGCCCGGGTGTCTTGACGGGTTGGAGTCGTGCCCGTGACCAGTTGCACGTTCGACTGCCAGAGTCGGATGGCACGATTCGGGCGGCGGGCCATTATCCGGCTGCCAACGGAAATGATTGACGTGATGACGAAGTTCGGAGTTCGCCGCAGGGCACCCATCCCCAGCACGGCAATCCGGTCCTTGGTCAACACGTGGGGATCAGCTCCCGTCATGAGGTTGCGGAAGCGCGGCCTGCCGGGTGGAGGCATCAGCGATCTCGGCCTGACGATAGACCTGCAGCATCCGCTGGGCAACGGTGATACTGCTGGCCACAAAGAGCCAGCACAGCGCCACCGGAAGGACCCAGCTGATGCCCAGACCGGTCAGGAACACGCCGAACAGCAGAATCATCAACCGATCGGCGCGGGCAGCCAGTCCCCCGACGACGCTGAAACCCAGTGACTCACCGCGTGCCTTGACGTAGGAGGTGACCTGACCCATCAGGAGGGCACCGAGCGCGATGGCTGTCCAGACGACCGAGTCGCCGCCTGCCGCGTAGTAGAGCACCACCGCCCCGAACACAGCGCCGTCCCCAATGCGGTCCAGACTGGAATCGAGGAAGGCTCCAAAGGACGAACTGCGCCCTGTGAGTCGAGCCATCTGCCCGTCGATGCCATCGGAGAACATGAATACCGCGACCAGCAGTGCACCCTGCCACAGCATGCCTCGAGGGATGAAGACCATGGCCACTGCGACGGTGATGATCGTCCCGAGCCAGGTGACGGTGTTCGGGGTGAGTTTGAGTGCCAGCATCAGCCGGGCTGGCGGTGTCATGGCCAGCTCCCAGCCACGGCGGAATCTTTCAAGCATCGCTACGATTTACCTTTTCGTCGGGCCAGGCATCGCTCAGCAGCGATCGGGCGTCTTCAAGCAATTGGGGAAGCGCCCTGGTCTGGGCGACGATCGGCAGGAAGTTCGTGTCGCCCTGCCATCTGGGGACCACGTGCTGGTGCAGGTGTTCGGCAACACCAGCACCCGCCACCAGGCCTTGGTTCATTCCGATGTTGAAACCAGCCGGTCGGGACACCTGGGCCAGCGTTTGCACCGCCTGCTGGGTGAGCTGGGCCATTTCCATGGTTTCCTGAACGGTCGCCTCGGTGTACATCGCGATGTGCCGGTAGGTGCAGACCAACATGTGCCCGGGTGAGTACGGGTACAGGTTCATCACCACGTAGCAGGTCTCGCCGCGGTGCACGACAAGGCCGGCCTTGTCGTCGCGACGGGGGGCCCGGCAGAACGGACAGCTGGGCTCGTCGGCACCTATTGGCGGTTCAGTGTGTTCGATGTAGGCCATTCGGTGCGGGGTCCAGAGCCGCTGAAACGCGTCCGGCACACCGGCCATCTCGGCTGCGGGTTCAGTCATCAGCGCTGGGCCCCTCGTTGGTGCGTGATTCGACCACCCTGCAGATGTAGCTGATCGCCTCGTCCACCGGGACGCCGTTGCGCTGCGATCCGTCGCGGAATCGGAACGAGACCGCCCCTTGGTCACGGTCGTCTCCCCCAGCGATCAGCATGAACGGCACCTTGGAACGTTGGGCGTTGCGAATCTTCTTGCCGAAACGGTCGTCTGAGGCATCCAGATCGACCCGCACTCCGCGGGCTCGCAACGACTGCAGCACCTCGGACAGGTAGTCGTTGAACTCGTCGGCGACCGGAATACCCAGCACCTGCACCGGAGCGAGCCAGGCCGGGAAAGCTCCGGCATAGTGCTCGGTCAGCACGGCGAAGAACCGCTCGATGGATCCGAACAGTGCCCGATGGATCATCACCGGACGTTGCCGGGAACCGTCGGAGGCCTGGTACTCCAACTCGAAGCGTTCGGGCAGGTTGAAGTCGAGCTGGATTGTCGACATCTGCCAGGTCCGCCCGATGGCGTCACGGGCCTGTACCGAGATCTTCGGACCGTAGAAGGCTGCACCCTCCGGGTCCGGAACCAGCTCCAGACCGGATGCCGTCGCCACCTCGCGCAGCGTATCGGTCGCTTCTTCCCACGTGGCGTCGTCGCCGAAGGACTTCGCCGGATCGCGGGTGGACAGTTCGAGGTAGAAGTCGTCCAGCCCGTAGTCCTGCAGCAACTCCAGCACGAAGGTCAACAACCGGGTCAGTTCGTCATGCAACTGCTCGCGGGTGCAGTAGATGTGGGCGTCGTCCTGGGTGAAACCGCGGGCACGTGTCAGTCCGTGCACCACGCCGGACTTCTCGTTGCGGTACACGGTGCCGAACTCGAACAGCCGCAGCGGCAGCTCCCGGTAGGAGCGGCCACGCGACGCGAAGATCAGGTTGTGCATCGGGCAGTTCATCGGCTTCAGGTAGTAGTCCTGACCGGGTTTGCGCACAGAACCGTCGGCGTTGTACTCCGCGTCCATGTGCATCGGCGGGTACATTCCATCGGCGTACCAGTCGAGGTGTCCGGAGGTCTCGAACAAGTGCGACTTGGTCACGTGTGGTGTGGCGACGAAGTCGTAGTCTTCCTGGACGTGCCGCCGCCGGGAGTAGTCCTCCAACTCCATCCGGATCATCGCGCCCTTGGGATGGAACACCGCCAGACCGGAACCGATCTCGTCGGGGAAACTGAACAGGTCCAATTCGGTGCCCAGTTTCCGATGGTCGCGCTTGGCGGCTTCGGCCAGCCGGGCCTGGTGGGCGACCAACTCGTCCTTCGACGGCCAGGCGGTGCCATAGACGCGCTGCAACTGTGCGTTGCGCTGATCACCGCGCCAGTAGGCAGCCGAGTTGCGGGTCACCGAGAAGGCGTTCAGATATCCGGTGTGCGGCACGTGCGGGCCGCGGCACAGGTCCTTCCATGCCGTGGTTCCGTCCCTGTTCAGGTCGTCATAGATGGTCAGTTCACCCGAACCCACCTCCACCGATGAGCCGTCCTCGGCTGACGAGTTGCCCTTGAGCTGGATCAGCTCCAACTTGAAGGGTTCGTCGGCGAGTTCAGCTCGGGCTTCGTCGTCGTTGACGACCCGGCGGGCGAAGCGCTGGCGCTGCTTGACGATCCGCTGCATCCGCTTCTCAATGTCCTTGAGGTCTTCGGGGGTCAGCGGATCGATCTGGAAGTCGTAGTAGAAGCCGTCCACGATGGGCGGCCCGATGCCCAGCTTGGCTTCAGGAAACTTGTCCTGCACGGCCTGCGCAGCGACATGGGCGGCGGAATGCCGAATGATTTTGAGCCCGTCCTCGCTGGACATCTCCACCGGTTCGACCCTCTGGCCCGGCTGCACTTTGGCTGCCAAATCGGTCAGGTCTCCGTCGAGGCGCATCGCCACGATGCTGCGATCCGTTCCGAACAGATCCAGCCCGGTGGTGGGAGTCTCGATCACCTGTTCGCTTGAGCTTTGGTTGCGGACGATGGTGATGACAGACACGGGGTTCCTTCCTTGGATGGTCACCCCACCTGTACCGGTGGCGGGGCGGGAACCATTCTGCCCGATATTGCGACCGAGGACGACTTGTAGATAATGCGGCGCGCCGATTCAGTAGACGGACGTGCATCGCATCGAGCGTTGATGCGTGGGCGTGTTCCCGCGCATCTGCAGGCGCAGCTCAATTCTGAACGTGCTGAACACGCCGAGTTGGCCCCGGTCAGAGCCAGAGCAGGGCAACGAGTACCAGCAGGGAGAGCACGACCATCACGATCAGCGCTATCGCGGTGCCGGGCAGGGCGCCGCGCCTGAACCCCGGGATCCGCACAATGCCGTAAGTGACCCACCCCAGGCTGGCAACGAAAGTCGCCAGCAGCAGCCACGGGAAGGTGCGCTCGGCGTCCCAGCTGTCTGGACCCAGCATGCCGCCACCGGTGGCGAGCACTCCGGCGGACACCCACGGGACGAAGAGGAGCCCCAGCCCGGACAGCCAACCGAGGATTCGGCCGTTCTCTTCCTTCGGGGTGGGTTGTTGAGGCGCGCGGTCATCGGTAGCCACACCCCGATGATAGTCCTTGCCAGCCTTGACGCGAGGGCCAGGGACGGTGAGTGTTCACGGACGGCGAGAGCGAGTGGCCTTCACCTGCCGGAACCAGCCGAAATGCGCTCTCACCTGCACTTATGGAAGCCAGTATCGCTGACGCCTCTATGCAGGGGTGCACCCACATGCACTCGTCAATTGGGGGCGGCAGAGCGGTGGCTGACGGCTTGAACTCTCGAGGAGTGAACACGCGCCAACTACCGCTCGCTGTTGGACAGGCGCTCCTACCGCAGCTGAGCTCGGTCCCCTCCGACACGTCACGCCAGACCTGGTGCGTGAGTGGTAGGCCACGACAGCGATCGACAACCCCGCACTGTGCAGCCACGCGTACGGCCCGCTGCGCACCATCCTCGGGCAGGCGATCCGCGACGAGCTGCTCCGCTCCGTGGTTCTGCTCTCCTCCTGGTGCGGGATGCGCTTTGACGAACTTGCCGAATCTCGACGTAGTGATGTCGACGTGACACTCGGCGCCATCCGCGTCCCTCGCGGTGAAGGTGTCGAGAACGGCGGCTGACCTGCGAAGACGTCGTCCGGCGTCTGCCGCCGCTCCTCATTGTGTGCGGCCTGAGTGCGGTCATGGACCGGGATGAACGAGCACCTGGCCATCGGCTTTGCCGCTTATGGTTTTTGAACTGTCGCAAGTCCAGGTCTCCCTCAGTCAGAAGGCACTCCGGCTCATTTACGCAACATGTCTCCCGACCACCCGTGAACGGTCGAGGTGAGCGATCACTCCGACACCATCGCCGGTAACTGACATGCCTGGCTGACCACGAAGTGCGCTTCATTTGCGGAGTGCTTTCCGCTTATGGTTTTTGAACTGTCGCAAGTCCAGGTCTCCCTCAGTCAGAAGGCACTCCGGCTCATTTACGCAACAAGTCTCCCAACCACCCGTGAACGGTCGAGGAAAGTGCGACAACGACGCTCGAACAGACCAATCGACACGCCGCAAACACACCAAGACAAGAGGAAACCGGCCCACCGCGGCTCACCATGTCAGGAGTTCTGGATCCGGCAAGCCCGTCGCGCAGGCATGGAGAAAGCCCGCCAATATCGGCTGGACTACGTTGGACACCACCGCAAGGATCAACCTAGCCCAGAGGGGCCGAATGCGGTCTGATCCACAGCCGCAAGTGCGCCAAAGACGCTGAAACAGTCCATTCCCCAAGTTCGAGCGTGGATGGCGCTCACCGAATTCGTCAACATCGCCACCGAATCGACACGGCCGTGCCCGAGTGCTAGCTTCGTGAATGTACTGCAATGGGGTTAGGACGAGCTGTGATCCGCCAGGCGAGATGGTCGCCGTGCGTGAAGATTGGCGGGAAGTGAGTGGCGAAACCGGACTCCCATCAGAATACCACCGCAGGAGAGCCCTCCCGCGGAACAGGATTATCCGAAAAGGAGAATACCGCCCATGAGACAAAGCGGAAGATCACCCATGAAACGACTCATCATCTCAAGCGCCGCCCTGGTACTCACCGCGGCCACCGGCCTCGTCGCCACCGCGACCCCGGCATCCGCGGCGGAGTGCGCCAACACGGTCGAAACCAGCAAGGGATGGATGACGGCAGCGGTGGTGAATGAGTCCGTCACCGCAGATCAAATCGTCGACGCGACGGGGTGCGCCATCGGTGTCTACTACGACGCCGATGGGACGGATTCCTCGGTCGACGGCGCCACCGTGGAGAACGCCACCCACTACGGCGTCTTCGTCGACGGCGGCGAGGGTGACGTGGCGGTCGACGTCACCGACAGCAAGATCACCAACATCGGCGACCAAGAGGGTTTCACGGGTGGTCAGCACGGCCTTGGGGTGTACTACTACGGCTTCGAGACGGAAGGAACCGTCACCGGAACCGTCAGCGGCAACACCGTGTGGAAGTACCAGAAGGGCGGCATCACCGCCAACGGGGCGCAGGCTGACGTCGACGTCACCGGCAACACGGTGACCGGTCTCGGGCCCGTCGATTTCATCGCCCAGAACGGCGTCCAGCTCGGCTGGGGTGCCGTCGGATCGGTGACGTCCAACACCATCTCCGGCAACTCCTACACCGGGTGCTCCAATCAAGACGAAGCCAAGACCGGATGCACCGCTTGGGTCAGCACCGGACTGCTGCTCTACGACGTCGACCCGGCGTCGGTGCACAAGGCGAAGAACAAGTACCGCGACAACCAGCGCAACCTGTACATGTCCCCGTCCAAGGATGCCTGACCCAGGCGACGCCAGCTGACCGCACACCAGCGAGGTGCCGTCCTACCTGCCAGGTGGGACGGCACCTCGCTGGTGTTGCCGGCGCGACGGCGCCTACGTCGTCGTCGCCGACATGCTCGCTCCGTGAATGTCTTGGTCCAGGCCACCCGAGACGATCCGCACGCTGCCGTTCGGCACCGCGCTGGTGCTCCTGCGCAGAGCGCCTCCCCTGGTCACTGACCTCCTGCCCCGGGTGGGTCGAAGCAACGCGCAATCGATCTGCGACCGGCGCGACGAAATCGAACGCCAACTACGTCGTCGATACTCGACCATCGCCGTTGGCAGCAAGCAGTGTGCGTCCTACCATCCACAAAGTAGCGCGGGGCTCCCCTTTGCGATGAAGCCCGGCGCCGCTGTGTCCGTGAGAGTTGGCCGACCAGCGTGCGGCAGAACTGCGGGATGTTGATGCGCTCGCTGTCCTGTGGGAGTCCACGGTCGTGATGGAGGACGGGGCCCGACGTCGTGGCTGTGGCCCGTCAGGGCCAGGCTCCCCTGAATCACGGAAAGATCAATCGCTGCGCCGCTGGAGCGGTGTTCGACACGGCTACCTGGGTCGGTGAGGCTGCCGGGCTGGTCGTGGTCGGGTATGGCGGGCTCAGCGCGGAAGATGGGAAGATGGCGGGTGTGGCGCCCGATGATCCGCGATACTCCACCGAACCGGCCGACCCACAGGCCTACACGACGGCGAACGACCGGTTGTACACGCGCTTCGCTCGCCTGTACGACATCGTCGTCAAGGCCTCGCCGGTGTGGCGACGGTGGCTCGGGCACGCCCTGCCCGCGATCCGGGGCCCGAGGGTCCTGGAAGTCTCCTTCGGGACCGGCTGGCTGCTCACCCGTTACGCCGGTCGGAACCGCACCGATGGCATCGACCTCAACCCGGCACTCGTCGCCGTCGCACGCCGCAACCTGGCCCGTGCGGGGCTGCAGGCACGGCTGCGGCAGGGAAGGGTCGAGGCACTGCCGTACCCGGACGCCAGCTTCGACACCGTCGTCAACACCATGGCGTTCACCGGCTATCCCGACGGTGCCGCCGCCGCAGCCGAACTGGCCCGAGTGCTCAAGCCGGGCGGTCGCCTCGTTCTGATCGATATCGGCTTCCCGCGCGATGGCAACCGGCTGGGCAACACCCTCGTCCAGCACTTGTGGAAACCCTTCGGCGATCTTGTCCGTGACGTCCCGGCCCTACTGTCCGAAGTCGGGTTGGACGTCACGGACGACGAGATCGGCGGGTGGGGCAGCGTTCACCGCTACCTCGCCACCAAGCCTGCCGCCTGACCCTGCGCACGATGACCTGACCCGACTTGGCCAAGCCCGCGCAAGACACT
>JAGXHS010000154.1 GCA_024636075.1 Propionibacteriaceae bacterium | reverse complement strand
TTCAGGCCGATATTCTCGCGGCCGAGGGGCGCCGCCCCCGGGTGTGCTCGAGACTATCAGGCGCTCAAGTGGAAGAAGTTGAGGGCCTCGAATGTGGTCGAGGGTGCTTGCGAGGAGTGCGGCCGGCTGGTTGGACCATCGCCGGAGCAATGCAGTACAGTTGGGGACTGCTCAAACAGAACTGCGCTCGTGGCTCAACGGATAGAGCATCTGACTACGGATCAGAAGGTTGGGGGTTCGAATCCCTCCGAGCGCGCTTGGTGTTGAGACGGAAACTCGAGTGACAAGGCCCTGGCGGATGCGCCGGGGCCTTGTCGTTTCCGAGGGAGAACGCCTGCTCATGCCTTCCCCCGCGCCGTGGGCTTCCTTCACGAAGTTGGATACCTGGGACACCGCCACCAGTGATGCTCAGTCGCTGACGTCGATGGCGCGGTGGCGTTGGTCGGTGCCAGCCGCACCGTAGGGGTAGTCCGAGACGACGGGTGCGCTCACCTCGTCGAGTCGCTTGAGCTCGTCGGCGGTGAGCTCGACGGACATGGCGCCGAGGTTGTCGGCGAGCTGGTCGGTGTTGCGCACCCCCAGGATCACCGAGGTGACTGCGGGCTGCGCCTCCAGCCAGGCAAGCGACACCTGCCCCTGGGTGACCCCTTTGGCGTTGGCAATCTCCTCGACCGTGTCGAGGATCCGCCATGTCCGTTCCTGTTTGTTGCGCGGTTCCCACGCCTCCATTCCGCGCTTCGGGTCCTCGCCCAAGCGGGTGGCTCCTGTCGGCTCCGCGTTGCGCTGGTACTTGCCGGTGAGCCAGCCGCCGGCCAGCGGCGACCACGGCAGCAGACCGATGTTCGCATCCTGGCAGGCGGGCACGATCTCGGACTCGATCTCCCGCACCAGCAGGCTGTACTGCGGCTGCAGCGTCACGGGTGGCGTGAAGCCGTTGGCACGCGCCAGGTGCACTGCCTTGGTCAGCTGCCAGCCGAGGAAGTTTGAGAACCCGTAGTAGGCGATCTTGCCGCTGCGCACGGCGTCGTCCAGGAATCGCAGCGTTTCCTGAAGCGGAGTCACTGCGTCCCAGGCATGCATCTGGTAGAGGTCGATCTGGTCCACGCCGAGGCGCCTCAGCGACGCGTCTAGAGCGCGACCGAGGTGGCGCCGGGACGTGCCGAGGTCGTTGCGGCCATCGCCCATCGTGAAGCGTCCCTTCGTGGCGATCACGACCTGCTCGCTGCCCGTGGGGTGTGCTGAGAGCCAGCGCCCGATGATTTCCTCCGAGGTCCCTTTGCCGTACACGTCGGCGGTGTCGATGAGATTGCCGCCGGATTCGAGGTAGTCGCCAATGATGGCGTGCGACGTCGCCTCGTCGGCCTCCGCGCCGAAGGTCATGGTTCCCAGAGCGAAGGTCGAGACGACGGCTCCGCTGTTTCCGAGGGTGCGATAGTGCATTGGGGTGTCCTTGTCCATTGAAGGGAATCGTGTAGCTCGTCTTGAGTCTTCTGTGTGGCGGGTGGTGTCGGCGGAACGAGTGGTGACGGAGGGGTCTGGCAGTGTCACCATGCGTAGTCCTCGGGAGCGGTCCGGTGCCCGGGGAAGATCTCGTCCAGCCGGGTCAGTGTCGCCGCGTCCAGATCGACGTCAAGGGTGCGCAGTGCGGCGTCGAGCTGTTCCTGGGTGCGGGGGCCAATGATGGGTGCGGTCACGGCGGGCTGCGCCAATAGCCACGCGAGACCGACGTCTGCTGGTTGGTGGCCCAGTTCGTCCGCCAGGTCTTCGTATTGCTGGATCTGGTCCCGATGTGTCTTCAGCGTTTCTGCTGCCCTGCCCTCGGCCCGGCGGACGCCGGCGGCCTCCTTGCGCAGTACTCCGCCCAGCAGCCCGCCGTGCAGCGGCGACCACGGGAGGATGCCCAATCCGTACTCCTGCGCCGCGGGAATGACTTCCAGTTCCACGGCGCGGGTGAGCAGGT
Organism: Propionibacteriaceae bacterium; assembly: GCA_024636075.1. Taxonomy (GTDB): domain Bacteria; phylum Actinomycetota; class Actinomycetes; order Propionibacteriales; family Propionibacteriaceae; genus JAGXHS01. The sequence goes on along the minus strand of JAGXHS010000154.1, from coordinate 5,309 downwards.
TGTAGATGGACTGTTCGCTGACCAGACCTGTGTAGTGGCGCCGGGCGGCGGCGGCCTGTGCCTGGGCGATGTGCCAGCCGGCGAAGTTGCTGCTGCCTGAGTAGAGGATCTTGCCTTGCTGGACTGCCACCTCGATGGCCTGCCAGATCTCATCCCATGGGGTGTCCCGGTCGACGTGGTGGAACTGGTAGAGGTCGATGTGGTCCGTCTGGAGGCGCTTGAGGCTGGCATCCAGCGCCCGGCGGATATTGAGAGCCGAGAGCTTGTTGTCATTGGGTCGGTCCGTCATGGCGCCGTACAGCTTGGTGGCCAGCACGGTCTTCTCCCGGCGTTCACCGCCTTTGGCGAACCAGCGGCCGAGGATCTCTTCGGTCCAGCCACGGTGCTCCTTGCCGCCATACACATTGGCCGTGTCAAAGAAGTTGATCCCCGCTTCCTGTGCGGAGTCCATGATGGAGTGGGCAACGTCCTCCTGGGTCTGCGGACCGAAATTCATGGTGCCCAGGCACAGACGCGAGACAGACAGGCCGGATCGGCCAAGATGGGTGTACTGCATGGAAGTCCTCTTCAATACATCGGTTGGTTATTGCCGGGGGTTGTGCTTGCTTTCACTACCCGCCGGTGATGCCTCGACGGGCAGGTTCTCCGATGCCGGATCGGCCGGCAGCGGGTTGTCTCTGTTGGACTCGCTGTGAGTCCAACTGCTCAAGAGCCGCAGTGCGTCCTGGGAGGGGGACCCTGGTTTGGTGGTGTAGATCCGCAGGCTCTGGTCCCCATCGTTGGGCACGGCCAGGGTTTCGAAGTCCAGCTCAAGGTCACCGACGGTCCGGTGGTGCAGGCGCACTGTCCCGAAGGGCCGCGTTGTGACGTGGTGACCGGCCCACCATCGCCGGAAGGGTTCGCTGGTGACGGCCAGTTCGCCCACCAGCTGGTTGGTCTGTGGGTCGTTGGGATGGCGCCCGACATCGACCCGCAGCGCCGCCACGGTTTCGGCGGCGACGGCCTTCCAGTCCCGGAACAGCTCCCTGGCACCTGGTTCCAGGATGATCCAACGGGTCAGGTTGCGCTCGCGGACCGGCAGCTCAGAGAAATCGGTGAAGAGCAGATTCGCCATCCGGTTGCTGGACAACACGTCGGTGCGGCGTCCCAGTACCAGGGCCGGGGTATCGCCGATGCCGTCCAGCAGCTGCCACAGGCCGGGGCGGACCCGTTGTACCGGGGCCGGTGACTTGGATGATGGTGGGCAGTTGTGCAGCAGATCCAACATGTGTGCGCGCTCGGTGGCGTCCAGCTGGAGGGCGCGGGCCACGGCGTCCACCACGGCCTGGGAGGGCCGGATGTGGCGCCCTTGTTCCAGACGGGTGTAATAGTCGGTGCTGACCCCCGCAAGCTCGGCGACCTCCTCGCGGCGTAGTCCCAGTACGCGGCGGGCTGTAGACGTCGTGGGCAGTCCTGCCGTTTCGGGGCTCATCCTGGCACGCATGACCCGCAGGAACTGTCCGAACTCTGCGCTCTGACCCATGGTCCTATTGTGTCCCGCGCCGCTGCCCGGTTCGACGCCCAAGGTAGGTCTGCTGGTCCTAGGAAGAGCAGGGAAACTTTGGGAATCCAAAGCAGCTCGTGCGGATTCTCCGGGTGGGGACCCATCCGCCGCGCCGGGGAACACCGTATCCGCGAGCGTGATTCCGTGTCACTCCTAGTGCCCGAACGCGGAGGGCAGCGAGTTGCGGAGGCCAGCGAGTAGTTGCCCGCCCAGTTGACGAACGCCATGGAGAATCAACCCCCGATGGTGTCACAGGGGTGTCTCCTCGACCGAGGGTCATCTGGCGCGGTGCCGCACGTCCTTCACCGTCTCCCAGCGGAACCGCGCGGCGATGACCAGCACGCCGACGGCGGCCCACGCGAGGATCGCCGCCAGGTGCATCCATGGGAATGGGCCCGCGATGCTCGAGACGGAGTCGGTCATCGCTCGGGCGGCGTGGCGCAGCGGGAAGAACCACGAGATCGCGTCGAGCACGTCCGGCAGGTTCACGCCCACGACGAAGACGTCCGAGATGAAGCAGAGGGGCAGCAGCGTGCCCAGCGTGACGGCGGCCACCGCTTGGGCGGAGTGGACGAGCGAGACCACCGCAAGGCCCACGATTGCGAAGGTGGTGGCGGATACGACGAAGACCAGGAGCCCTACCGGCCACGACGGGGGGACTGGCGGGGAGTACATGGCGGTCGTGAGGAGCACGATGGCGAGGAGCGTGAGCAGTGAGACGATGAGCGCCGCGACCACCCGTGCCGCAAGCATCACACCGGTGGGTAGCGGGGTGGCGCGAGTGCGTTTCAGCACGCCTCGCTCCCGCTCTTCCGCGATTCCCTGGGGGATGTTGACGAACGAGGTCACCGCGGAGCCGTAGATGGCCATCGTCGCGGCGTAGAAGCCGCCGAGCAGCAGCCCACCGCCGATGTCGATGTTGCCCCCGCCGTTCACGGTGGGGATGATCGCGACCAGCAGGAGCGGGAAGACCACGGCGAAGAACACCGAGGAGGCGTCGCGCCACAGGATCGCCTGGTCGTGCTTCATCTGGCCGGCGAACAAGGTCCGCACCGACGGCCGGGAACTGTGCTGCGGCGCCGCGTCCGCGGCGTTGACCCGCGCGCGGGCGGGTTCGGATGCGGTGGAGCGCTCCCGCCCGGAGCGCAGCGCCCACAAGGCCACCCCGGCGCCCGCGAGACCCCACAGGGCGATCACCGCGAGGTGGTCCCACTGGAAACCGGAGCCCGTGAGGTATGGGTTCAGGGCGTCGGAGAACAGGGTGACCATGTGCTTCAGCGGGAACGTCCAGGCGATCGCGTTCATCCACTCCGGCGTGTTCCCGCTCACCAGGAAGACACCTGAGATGAACGAGAGCACGATCGCGATGCCGTTGGACACGGCCACCACCATGGGCGGTGTGGGCAGCAGCAGCGCGAGTGCGATGCCGATCGCCGCGAACGTGAACGAGGAGACAATGAGCGTGACCACGACGGCGACGATCGACCGCCCCAGCACCTGGAGGTCGTACGCCACCACCCCGACGCCGATGACGAGGGCCACGGCGATGAAGCCGAGGAGGACAGCCGCGCCGATGCGCCCACCGATGAGCGCCCAGCGGGGGAGCGGCGTTCCCGTCTGGCGCTTCAACACCCCGGTTGCCCGGGCCTCGGAGAGGCCGGAGGCGAGGAACGAGAAGGTGGCCATGAGGACACCGAAGGACGCCATCGCCGGGGCAAGGAATTGCACCAGCCGAACGCCCGTGCTCTCGTCCACGATGGCGTTGCCGAGGAGCGCCGCGAGCAGGACGAAGAAGAGGAGCGGGAACCCGATGCTCAGGATCATCGTCAGCGGGGTGCGGAGCAGCGAAACGAGCTCGTGCCAGACCTGCCGGCCCAGCATCGCGGGTGCCGCGTTTCCGCTCATGCCACAACCTCCGGCTGCCCGCCCTCACCCACGAGGCCGAGGTAGACGTCCTCCAGTGACGGCCGCGCCAGGGTGAGGTCGTCGAACTCAAAGCCACAGCCCACCGCCCAGGCCGACAGGACGGCGACGTCCGCGGTTGCAGAGGTGGTGTGGACCTCGACGACGTTGCCCGCAATCCGGCGTTCCGTCCCGACCGTGGGGAGCTCCGTCGTCGCCACGCCCGGCGGGAGCCGGAACGAGATGACCGTCCCGCCACCGGCAGCGGCGGAGAGTTCCGCGGGCGTACCCGCGGCGACGACGCGCCCGTGGTCGATGATCACAACTCGGTCGGCGAGGTGTTCGGCCTCGTCGAGGTAGTGCGTCGTCAGGAGGATGGTCGCGCCGAGGTCGCGCAAACCATCGACCAACTCCCAGGCGTGCCGCCGGGCGGACGGGTCGAAGCCGGTGGTCGGCTCGTCCAGGAAGATCATCTCGGGGCCGCCCACGATGGCGAGCGCCAGGTCCAGCCGGCGGCGCTGGCCGCCGGAGAGGGTGCGCACGCGGGCGTCGGCCTTCTCCTCCAGGCCCGTGAGCCGGATAGCGTCGTTGACGGCGCGCGGACGGGGGTAGTAGCCGGCGTGCAGGCGGATCAGTTCGCGGGGCGTGAAGTTGTCCTCGAAGCCCGCCTCCTGCAGCACCACCCCGATGCGTTCACGGAAGGCCCGGCCACCGGTCTCCGGGTCCATGCCGAGAACCCTGACGTCGCCCGCGTCCCGGCGGCGGTAGCCCTCGAGGATCTCGACCGTGGTGGTCTTCCCGGCGCCGTTGGGCCCGAGCAGCGCCACCACCTCACCCGTTTCGATCGTCAGGTCGAGCCCGTCCACCGCAGTGAGGCCGCCATACATCTTCCGTAGTCCCGTGACCTCGATAGCTGCCATTGGCCATCCTTCCCGTGCCGCCCGTGGGCGCGTTCCCCGAGCACGACTACTGTATTGTTCGACTCTCTTGGAGTCACGCGTGGCCGCCTGATCCTGATTCGTCGCGTGGTGAGCGGAGCAGTGGAGAGGTTGTCGGCCCATCGTGTTGGCGGTTGGCGGTTGGGTCCGGGTGCCCACACGCAGTGACGTGCTGGTCAGCCTCGGACACAGCATCGACAACACCAGCAAGACCCGGGCAATCTTCGAGATCACCAAGGGTGACAACGTCCAGCATGACGGCTCGGCCACGGTCAGCATTCTCGTCCCGGAAGATCAGCGCGGGTGCCGATTCGCAACATGATCCACGTCGCCGACGGCCCTCGCGCTGAAGCGGCCAAACCACACCACGATGCGATCCTCAATCTGGCTTGTATCACTAGTAGTGCCTCCCAGTGATGGGTGGTGGTCACTACGGTGGTCGGTGGGAGAGGGCTTCGGATCGCTGACGGTTTTCGGCTGAGTGTTGTGACTCGTGAAAGAGATTGGTGGGTTCGAGGTCCGTCTCTCCCGGCTGGGCTGGCCCGGTTCAGGGAATTGGTAGTCGAGCGGGAGTCTGCGACGCGGGTGCTCTCCGTCTCGAAGGGGTACCGGATCATGCACAAGCAAGGGAGCCAACCGTTGGTGGTGACTTCCATCGTGCGACTGGGTGGCGCGTGTCCGGGAGAAAGATCCCCTTCTCGTGGTTTCCGGGCTGTTCTGGTTCACGGCGCTGAGCAACGACGCGGCGAAGTCGGGATCCATGGATCTCGCCCTGCGTACCTTGCGGGCCCAGCCGTTCGGCGGATTGCTCCTGGCCTTCGTGAGCGCGGGGTTCGCGTGCTTCGGGGTCTTCTGCTTTGTCTGGGTCCCGGCACGCGCGCCAAGACGTCTCGAGCCGGTCCTGGCCGATCTGGGCGCTTCAGGAT
>JAGXHS010000153.1 GCA_024636075.1 Propionibacteriaceae bacterium | reverse complement strand
GCCGTCCATCGCGCGAAGCTTTCTGCGCAGTTGGGTGATCCGGGTATTGATCCGACGCCGGTCGGTCTCGATCTTGGTCTCACCCGGCCCCCGGCCACCGATACCCACACCGCCCGCGGCCTGTCCACCGGTCTGTCGTGACAAATTGCCACCCCAGCCACGCAGCCGTTGCCTGAGGTACTGCAGCTGGGCCAGCTCGACCTGGTTCTTGCCCTCGATGCTCTTGGCGTGCTGGGCGAAGATGTCGAGAATCAGCGCCGTGCGATCAACCACCTTGACCTTGATCCGGTCTTCCAGATTGCGCAGTTGCGCCGGTTGCAGTTCGCCGTCGCAGATCACCGTGTCAGCCCCGGTGGCCAGCACCACCTCACGCACCTCGTCGACCTTGCCGCGTCCGATGTAGGTGGCAGGGTCGGGCTTCGTGCGTCGCTGGACCAAGGCTTCGAGCACCTGCGATCCAGCGGTTTCGGCGAGCAGCTTCAGCTCGGCCAATGCGTTCTCGGCGTCCTGTTCGGAGCCGGAGGTCCACACGCTGACCAGCACCACGCGTTCCAACAACAGCTTCCGGTACTCGACCTCGCTGATGTCGGTGAGCTCGGTCGACATGCCGGCGACTCGTCTGAGGGACCGTCGCTCGGCGAGGTCGAGCTGCAGCCCGTCGGCGTCGCCCGCCTCGGGATCAGCTGAATCGTACGGGTCGTCGTCGGGAAGATCGGCGTCGAGTTCGTCCTGGTCGGGCATGTCAGTGGTGTGGTGTTGGGTCATCGTATGTCGAGTCTCGCACGGTGACGCACCTGAACCAAGCGATTATTCGGCTGGCGATCAGGGTACGAGGGCCGTCCCGTGGGCCACGATCACGGCTGGTCCGGCCAGCACCGCTTGCCCGTCCTCCAAGGTCACCTGGAGGGTTCCTCCAGGCACGTCGACTCGATACTGCCCACCTGTGTGTCCACAGCGCGCTGAGTGCGCCGCCGCCGCGGCGACCGTTCCGGTGCCGCAGGAGCGAGTCTCGCCGACACCGCGTTCGAAGACCCGCATCCGCAGGTGCCGCTCGCCGACGACGTCGACGAACTCGACGTTGACCCCGTCGGGGAACCGATCGGCGGGACTCCAACTCGGTGACCGGGAGAGATCCAACGCGTCAAGCTCGTCGTCAGGACCGAGGAACACCACGGCGTGCGGATTTCCGACGTGAACCTCGTCAGCGCTGAACTGTTGTGAGCCGCAGCTGATCTGCACCGGATCCCCGGAGAGACTGACCGCGCCCATCTGCGCGGCGAGCTGGCCTTCAGCCAGCGGAGTGACCAGACGTTCGCCGGCACGCGTGGCCACCAGCACAGGTTGCCGTGCTGCCAGTTGCATCTGGTAGAGGTAGGTGACGAAGACCCGAAGGCCGTTGCCGCACATCTCGGCGATGGATCCGTCGGCGTTGCGGTAGTCCATGAACCACATCTCGGGATCACCGTCCCAGCCGTCGATGTGACAAGCCTTGACGACGCGGAGCAACCCATCGCCGCCGATACCTGCGCGACGGTCGCACAATGCCCGCACGACCTCTGCGGTCAGCGGTGTCATGTTGTGCCGGTCGGCCACGATGACGAAGTCATTCTGTGTACCGTGCCCCTTGGCGAAAGACCACGAACCCATGACTGAAGATTTGCAGCTGTCGTCGCCCCGGTCAACAGAGCCGGTCGACGATCCGGTCGACGATCCGGTGATCGTCGATCACCTCGAGCCATTCGATGCGAGGATCGCGGCGGAACCACGACGCCTGCTTGCGCGAGAACCTCCGGGTGGCAGCGGCCACTGCGCGCCTCGCTTCGTCCTCACTGAGGGTGCCGTCGAGAAAGGCCAGCACTTGCCGGTAGCCGATGGCCCGCGAGGCGGTGATGCCCTCCCGCAACCCGTGTGCCGCCAGCTGACGTACCTCGTCGACGAGGCCGTCGGTCCACATCTGCTGTACCCGCAGTTCGATCCGGCGATCCAGTTCGACGCGGTCAAGGCTCAGGCCGAACTGGTGCACGTCGTCCAGGTGGTATTGCCATCGCGGTAGTTGGGTGGTGACTCCGCCAGTCAGTTCGTGGATCTCCAACGCTCGCACGATGCGCCGTCCGTTGCCCGGTTCCAGCTGTTGCGCCTGTTCGGGCGCGACGGCGCGCAACTCCGCATGCAGCCCATGGGCGCCGATCTGCTCGAGCCGCGATTCCCAACCCGCGCGGACATCGGGGTCGGTCCCGGGAAACTCGAAGACGTCCACGATGGCGTGCACGTACAGCGCGGAGCCGCCCACCAGCACCGGCGTCACCCCTCGGTCGCGACAGTCCGCGATCGCAGCCCGGGCCAGTTGCTGGAAGTCGGCAACGCTGGCGTGCCAACTGACATCGGCGATGTCGATCAGGTGGTGGCGGATGCGGCTCCGCTCCTCGGGAGTGGGCTTGGCCGTGCCGATGTCCATTCCCCGGTACACCAGCATCGAGTCGGCGTTGATGATCTCCGCGGGTCGACCATCAGAGCCGAGCCGCTCACACAGCCGGATGGCCAGGCTGCTCTTCCCGCTGGCTGTGGGGCCGTTGAGCACTACCAGGGGCGTTGTCATCGTCGGCATCCCCCAGTGATCGACATCGCTTCAGTCAGCATGCTTGCCCCGGCCATCGTGATCGCTCTCGGCGCAATAATCCGTGGCATGATGCTTCCATTCCGTGCGTGATGGGTGCACTATGGGATAGTGCCCTGCTAAAGGGTGATCTCGACGAACGGAGACCATATGGGAATCTTGAATTCTGCAAAGGACGCCGTCAACAAGTACGAGGACAAAGTCGAACACCGAGGTTAACCACCAAGGTATCGTGAAGACAGGCGACTCAGTCGACAGCAAGACCGGAGACGAGTTCGCCGACGAGATCGACAAGGGCCAGAAGGCCGCCCAAGACAAGACCGGGTACCTCTGAGACCAGCGTCACACCTACTCACCACCCGCAGAGCCGGCGCCCAGCGCCCGCCCTGCGGGTGTTTCACTGTGGACGGCGCCCGCTGTACGACTCAAGCGCCGGATCGAAATGATGGCATTCCGAGGGTGACCTGCGGGGCATTCGCACGGTTGGAGCCTGACTCCTGGCGTGCCTGCCAGGCGTCGCCGCCGCGGGTGCGTCGCAGATCCCGCATCCCGTGGTCAGCCACGAGGTGGTGCGGTGCCGCGTAGGTGATCTCACACCAGCCGACATCACCCGGTCTCGGTCGCTGACTCTCGTCATCTGGCATCGCGACGTGCACCAGCCGGTTGTCCCGGGCGCGCCCTGACATTCTCAGGGTTGCATCGTCCTTGCGTCCATCTCCGGTGGCGAACATGACTTCGACGGACTCGCCGAGAAGCCGCTTGTTCTCACTCCACGCGATGTCGTCGACAGTCTCGACCAGTCTCAGATAGCGCTCCTGGACAACCTCTTTGGGGATCTGATCGGGCATCGTCGCGGCTGGCGTTCCGGGACGAATCGAGTACTGGAAGGTGAAAGCGGCGCTGAATCGCGATTCCCGGACAACACGCAGGGTCTCCTCGAAGTCCGCATCCGTCTCCCCAGGGAATCCGACGATGATGTCGGTCGTGATGGCCGCCTCGGGCATGGCCTCTCGCACCCGGTCCAGGATGCCGAGGAACTTGGCACTGCGATAGGAGCGTCGCATCGCTCGCAGCACCCGGTCACTGCCTGATTGCAGCGGCATGTGCAGGCTGGGCATCACGTTGTGGGTGTCGGCCATCGCTTCGATCACGTCGTCGGTGAAGGCAGCCGGGTGCGGACTGGTGAAGCGCACGCGCTCCAGGTGCTCAATCTCGCCGCAGGCCCGCAGCAGCTTGGAGAAGGCCTGACGATCACCGAACTCGACCCCGTAGGAGTTCACGTTCTGACCGAGCAGGGTGATCTCCTGCACACCCTCGGCGACCAGCGCCTTGATCTCGGCCAGGATGTCGCCGGGCCGCCGATCGGTCTCCTTGCCGCGCAGCGCAGGCACAATGCAGAAGGTGCAGGTGTTGTTGCAGCCCACGCTGATCGACACCCACGCCGCGTGGGCCGAGTCCCGTCGAGTGGGCAGGTTGGACGGGAAATCGATCAGCGACTCACGAATCTCGACCTGCGCCGCTTGCTGACTGCGAGCCCGGTCCAGCAGCGCCGGCAAGGAGCCGACGTTGTGGGTGCCGAACACGACGTCGACCCAGGGGGCCTTGCGGACGATCAGGTCGCGGTCCTTCTGGGCCATGCAGCCGCCGACCGCGATCTGCATTCCCGGTCGTGACTTCTTCACCTGTGCCATGTGGCTGAGGTTTCCGTAGAGCCGATTGTCGGCGTTCTCGCGCACCGCGCACGTGTTGAAAACCACGATGTCGGCACCGTCGGAGGCGGTGTCATCAGCTTCATTGCGGACGTAACCAGCGGACTCCAACAGGCCCCCGATGCGTTCGGAGTCATGCACGTTCATCTGGCACCCGTAGGTGATGACACGGTAGGTCAGCGGGTCCTGATCGGTGCTGGTGATGCTGTCGGTCATGATGGCCAAACTCTACGTGGCCGCACGCCCGGATCGAGAATCTGATGGGTGCCTTGCCCATCCGCCCTGTTGTTCTGCACGGTGTCGTATCGCGCCCTGAACTCCACCACTCGGCGCGCTAGCATCACATCATGAGTGTCTTGGCGAGTGGGAAACAGTTCCACCTGGAGCACGAGGGGTGGCAGGCGACGGTCACCGAGGTGGGCGCCACATTGCGTCGTTTGTCTCACCAAGGCCGCGATCTGATCGTGCCCTTCGCCGAGGACGCCGTTCCGGTGGGAACTCAGGGGCAACAGCTGATGCCCTGGCCCAACCGGATCCGGGACGGTCTCTACACCTTCAACGGAACCCAGCACCAGCTACCGGTCAACGAGATCGATCGCAACAACGCGCTGCACGGACTGGTCTGCTGGCAGCCCTGGCACACCACGTCAGCGGACTCGACGCACGTCTCGCAACGACTCGTGGTGCACCCGCAACCGGGCTGGCCCGCGGTGGTGGAGTGCGCCGTGACACACCGGCTCACCGTCGAGGGTCTGACGGTCGAGGTCAACGCCGCCTGTATCGGCGACAGTGCTGCCCCCTTCGGCTACGCTGCCCACCCCTACCTGAGGGTCGGCGATGCTGCACTGGACGAGTGGACGGTGCAGGCCCCCTTCAGCAGGAGGGTGGAGGTCGATGAGCGACTGCTGCCGGTCGCGATCAGGGACGTGATCGACACGGCTTTCGACCTGCGCGAGTCGCAGCTCTTCGGTGACCGCGAGTTCGACACCGCCTTCAGCGACCCCACATTCGAGGGATCCAGTTGGCAGGTTCGGCTGAGCCATGGTGGTGCACACACCCAGCTGTGGGCGGACGAAGGGCTGAACTGGCTGCAGATCTTCACGCCGGCCGACAGAATGTCTCTCGCAGTCGAGCCGATGACCTGCGGGCCCGACACCTTCAACCCGGGGCCCACCCACGGCGACTTGGCGGTGCTGGAGCCGGGCGAGTCGGTGTCCTACCGGTGGGGCATCACCGGCAGCTGAATCGCAGCCGCTACCACGACGTCCGCGAGGGACGGTCAGGGTCAGTGCGCTGTCTCTGTGGCCCGTGACTCACGCACCACGGTGATACGTATCTGGCCGGGATAGGTCAGCTCCGACTCGACCTGGCGGGCGATGCTCCGCGCCAGTTCGTGCGAGGCGATGTCGTCAACGACCTCCGGCGACACCATCACCCGGACCTCCCGGCCTGCCTGCATCGCGAACACCCGGTCCACACCCGGGTGTGCCGCGGCAATCTCTTCCAGCCGGTTCAGCCGATGCACGTACGATTCCAGCGCTTCGCGGCGAGCCCCCGGCCGTGATCCGGAGATCGCGTCTGCGGCCTGGGTCAGGATCGCTTCCACCGTGGTGGGTTCCACCTCATTGTGATGCGCTTCGATGGCGTGCACGATGTCCGGATGCTCGCCGTACTTGCGAGCGAGCTCCGCGCCGACAATGGCGTGTGAGCCCTCTGACTGGTGGGTGAGCGCCTTGCCGATGTCATGCAGGAAGGCTGCCCGGGTGCAGGTCCTGGCGTCGAGGCCGAGTTCGGCTGCCATCATGCCCGCCAGGTGTCCACACTCAACAAGGTGTCGCAGCACATTCTGCCCATAGGAGGTGCGGTACTGCAGGGCACCCAGGATGGGATACAGGTCGGGGTGCAGGTCGGCAATGCCAACCTCGGCCAGGGCGTCTTCAGCGGCTCGTTGGCAGCGCTCGGCGATCCTTGCCTCGGCCCGGGCGTGTGCCTCCTCGATGCGTGCCGGGTGGATC
>JAGXHS010000152.1 GCA_024636075.1 Propionibacteriaceae bacterium | reverse complement strand
CGGCCCCTTCGTAGCGACGGTAGATGGAACGCAGGAAGCTGGATCTGTCCCGGCGGTCAGCGCCCAGATAGCCGGGTAGGTGGCCGATCACGCCGAGCAGTTCCCTGGCCTTGCCGATGGCGGTGAGCTCCGGCAACCTGGCCCAGAGGTAGGTCTCGACGACGTTGGTGCTCATCACTGTGCCGTCCAGATCGAAAGCGGCCAGCACCGTGTCCGATCCGGTGGCTTTCAGTTCCTTGTAGGTGGACGCGCGGGCAACGCGGCGCTTCCGGGCGGTCTCGAGTCTGCGCACCGGATCGGTGATGGCCGGTGTGTGGATCTCTTCGATGTAGGTGGTCCAGTTCACCTCGGCGGTGTCGAACGCGAACGTGTCCACGTCGTCGGGGTGCAGGGAGCGGTGCAGGGCCAGGGTGCAGTCGTCCACGAAGTGCAGCTCGGACTGCAGGTACTCGCCGTAGAGGTTGAGGTAGCGACGCAGGAAGTCGAGTTGCTTGCCCTGCTTGTCCAGCGCAATGGCACTCTTGCGGGTCCAGTTCGAGCGGGGGGCGACACTGATCAGTCGATCACCCACCCGATGGGCTTTCTCCGCGATCCGCAGGAAGCGTTCCACCGGCTCGGCACCTGGGAAGTTCCACGTCGCCAGCGGCGCCGACTCGCGCCCCTCACCGTATGGATGCTCTGCGAAGTAGGACCGAATGTGGGTGTAAATGCCGCGGAAGGTCAACGGGTTCCGCGCCCCGGACGAGCAGTGGTAGAACTCCGGGGCGCCGATCTCGGGCTCTGTGGCGGCCACGGCGATGATCGCGTTGACGACATAGTCACAGGGAACGATGTCGATCACGGCGTCCGGGGAGGCAGGGAACTCCGGCAGGTCTCCCTTCCCGTACGCCAGGATCAGCGGATCGGCCATCTTGAAGCCTTCGATCCACCCCGGATGGGGGTGCTTCAGGCTGGATTCCACAATGGCTGGGCGCACCACGGACACCTTGATGTTTCGTCCGACGTCGGCGACCACCCGCTCGCCCATTGCCTTGGCGAAGGTGTAGACGTCAGTCCAGCCGAGGCTCCGGGCGCGCTCGGTGCCCGCTTCGACGAGTTTCTGTTTCACCCAGTCCTGGCGACGGCGTTCGGTGTCGGCGGCGGTGGTCAGGAAGCCGGCCTGCCGGTGCAGCCGTTCGGCCTGCCGACGAAGGATGGTGAGTTGCTCGCTGGTGCGGCTGGCGGCCTCGATGTGGTCCTTCATCGCCAGCGCCGCGGCTGTCTCCGAGGGGTAGTCCGCGCTGTGCTGGTGCGCCGCCTCCGGGATGGCGCCGCGGCGCCGTCCGGCGGTGTAGGCGGTGGAGACGTGCACGTAGTGCGGCACCCGGGTCAGCACGCCGTCGCCGTCGGAACAGGCCTCGAGCAGCTTGTCCAGCAACGCCTTGGTACCGATCACGTTGGTCTTGAAAGCCGCGTCGATCGGTGGATCGAAGGAGACGTCGCCGGCGCAGTGGATCAGCACGTCGATGTCCCGGGGCAGGTCCGGCACGTTCGGCAGGTCGCCTTCGATCACCATGATCCGCTGCGCCAACAGTTCCTCGGCGCCACCGGCTGCCTTGCACGCAGTCCGGAAGATCTTCTTCTTGAGCAGGCTGACGACGCGCTCCCGGGCGGTCACCGAACCTTTCGGGCGCACCAGCACGCAAGCCCGCGTGCTGGGCAGTTCGGTGAGCATCTTCCACAGGATCTGCTCACCGATGAAACCTGTCACGCCGGTGAGCACGACCAGCTTGTCGGCCAGCAGGTCGGCCAGCCTTCCGTCGAGGACCGGCGGCCTGTGCGTCATCTGTGCGTCACCGAAGCGCGATGCGGGAGCGGCCACCCCCAGTGCGCTGGCGCGATCGGAGGCGATCTGCGTGACGTGCCGGCTCATGCCTGCCCCCGAGCCGCCACGAGAGCCTCCGGCAGGGTGAAATTGCCGACGTAGAGGGCGGTGCCGATGATGGCCCCCTCGACACCCTCGGGAACCAGTTCCGCGACGGCGCGGACATCGGCCAGCGTGGAGATGCCACCACTGGCCACCACGGCGGCGTCCGTGCGGGCACAGATGTCGCGCAGCAATTTGATGTTGGGTCCGCTCAGCATGCCGTCCGAGTTGACGTCGGTGACAACGAAGCGGCGGCAACCGGCGGCACTGAGGCGTTCCAGCGTCTCGTACACGTCGCCGCCTTCGCGGGTCCAGCCCCGCGCGGCCAGTCGGGTGCCGCGGACGTCAAGTCCGACGGCCACCCGGTCACCGTGTTCGGCGATGATCTCCTCGCACCACTCGGGACTCTCCAGCGCCGCTGTGCCCACGTTGATCCGGGCTGCCCCGGTGTCCAGTGCCCGCTGCAGGGACTCGGCGTCGCGGATACCGCCCGACAGTTCCACCTTCAGGCCGAGCTCGTTGGTGATCGCGGCAGTGATCTCCGCATTGGAGCCCCGACCGAAGGCGGCATCCAGATCCACCAGATGCACCCACTCGGCACCTTCGCGCTGCCAGCGCAGCGCCGCCGCCAGCGGATCTCCGAAGACCTGCTCGCTGCCGGCTTCACCGCGGACCAGTTGAACAGCCTGACCGTTCTGCACGTCGACGGCAGGCAAGAGCACCAAGGAATCCACCCCAGAACCCTAGCCGATCGCGAACCTCAGAGTTGCGCGATCCAGTTCCGCAGCAGGCGTGCACCAGCCCCACCGGACTTTTCCGGATGGAACTGGGTCGAGCTCACCAACCCACTCTCGATGGCCGCCACGAAGCGCGCCTGCTGGTGACGCGCCCAGGTCACACCTTCATTCCGAGGTGCGGCGTCTTCCTCCGCAAGGATGCCGTAGGAGTGCACGAAGTAGAATCTCTCGTCTGCGACGCCGGCGAACAGAGCCGAGTCAGCGGGTGGTTCGACCAGGTTCCATCCCATGTGCGGCAGCCGTTCGGCTGGCAGCTGCTGCACAACGCCTCGGAAAAGACCCAACCCCTCAGCTCGTTCACCGTGCTCGACGCCCGCGTCGAACAGCACCTGGTGACCGACACAGATCCCCAGCACCGGTCGTTGTGCGGCCAACGCACTGCGGATCGTGACGTCGCCGCCAACCGCCCGCAACCCGGCCGCGCAGGCCGCGAAGGCGCCGACTCCCGGCAGCACCACCCCGGCGCACTCCAGCAAGACATCGGGATCGCGATCCAGCAGTACCTCGGCACCTGCCGCCTGCAGCGCACGACACACCGAATGCAGATTGCCTGAACCGTAGTCCAGCACCCCTACCCGTGGTCGGTTGCTCACAGGCTGCCCTTGGTGCTGGGAACCTGTCCCTCCAACTGGGGGTCGATTCGAATCGCGGTGCGCAGCGCGCGGGCCAGGGCCTTGTACTGCGCCTCGGCGATGTGGTGCGGGTCACGGCCGGCCAGCAGCCGGAGATGGACGCAGAGCCCCGCGTTCACGGCCAGCGATTCGACGACGTGACGGGTCATGCTGCCGGCGTAGGGCACGCCGGATCCGCCGATCAGGACGGTCGTCTGGGATTCCGGTTCACCGCTGCAGACCACGTAGGGCCGACCGGCCACGTCGACCACGCACTGGGCGAGGGCTTCGTCGAGGGGCACCATGGCGTCGCCGAATCGGCTGATGCCACGCTTGTCGCCCAACGCCTGGCGCAGCGCCTGACCCAGGGCGATGGCGGTGTCCTCGACGCTGTGATGACCATCGATGTGCAAATCGCCGGTGGTTCGGATGGTCATGTCGATCCCTGAATGTCGAGCCAGGGCGGTGAGCATGTGGTCGTAGAACCCGACGCCGGTCGAGATGTTGCTGTCACCACGACCGTCCAGGTCGATGGTCACTGTGACGCTGGACTCACTGGTGGTTCGTTCCACGGTTGCGGTGCGGGTCATCAGCCCATCCTTTCCGCGCTGGGGAGTATTTCGACAAGGGCCTGCTTGAAGCCATCCAGTTCTTCGCGGGTGCCGACCGACACCCGCAGGAAACCCTCGGGTCCGATCTCGCGCACCAGCACACCACGATCCAGCAAGCCCTGCCAGACAGCGTGCCGGTCGCTGAATCGGCCGAACAGGCAGAAGTTGGCCTGGCTGGCGACCACAGTGAGACCCATCCGGCGCAGC
Source organism: Propionibacteriaceae bacterium (assembly GCA_024636075.1). Taxonomy (GTDB): domain Bacteria; phylum Actinomycetota; class Actinomycetes; order Propionibacteriales; family Propionibacteriaceae; genus JAGXHS01. The sequence continues at coordinate 7,808 of JAGXHS010000152.1, read as the reverse complement.
CACAGCTGCAGACCCTGGCTGGCTTCGCGCAACCCCTCCACCTGGTCCAGCATCTCGTGCGCGTTGGCCAGCGCAGCGCGGGCGGCCACCTGGCTGACCGTGGACAAGTGGTACGGCAGCCGGACGATCCGGCAGGCGTCCACGACGGCGCTGGCGGCGGCGAGGTAGCCGAGACGACCGCCGGCATAGGCAAATGCCTTGCTCATGGTGCGGATGACGATCAGGTGCCCGTAGCGCGGCAGCAGCGCCAACGCGGAGTCCTCGGGGAGCTCGGTGAACTCCTGGTAGGCCTCGTCGACGATCACCAGGCACTCGACCCGTTCACAGATCTCTGCAATCACCTGCACCGGCACCACGGTGCCGGTGGGGTTGTTGGGTGTCGCGATCAGGATCAGATCCGGATGGTGTTCCTCGACGGCGGCACAGACCAGGTCCGCATCGAGAGTGAAGTCGGCGTGCCGGGGCACCGAGACGTACTCGGTGTTGGTGCCTCGGGCGTACTCGGGATACATCGAGTAGGTGGGAGCGAAGCTCATCAGTTTCCGGCCCGGGCCACCGAATGCCTGCAACAGGTGCACCATCACCTCGTTGGAGCCGTTCGCGGCCCACACCTGGTCGACACCCAGCCCGAAGCCGAGATAGTGGGCCAGGTCTCGGCGCAGCTCCAGGGCCTCACGATCGGGGTAGCGGTTCAGCCCACTGGCTGCCCGGCCGACCGCCTTCCCCATCGCTTCGCGGACATGGTCGGAGGGAGGGTAGGGATTCTCGTTGACGTTCAACCGCACCGGCACGTCCAGCTGGGGCGCACCGTAGGGCTCGACGCCGACGAGTTCGGGGCGCAGCGGCAGATCCGCCAACTGCACCTCGCTGTGCAACACCAGATCGGGTTCATGGCTCATGCGGTGCCTCCTTCAAGGCTGTTGCTCTGCGGATGGCGACGGCGTTGGCGTGTGCCGGGAGGTTCTCGGCGATGGCAAATTTCTGGATCCCGTCGGCGATCTCCGCGAGCGCGCTCGGGCTGTACTCGATCACGTGGGTCGTCTTGATGAAGCTCCGCACGGTCAGTCCCGACGAGTACCGGGCCGCACCGGCTGTCGGCAGCACGTGCGTGGAGCCAGCCGAGTAGTCGCCCAGCGAGACCGGGGAGTGGCTGCCGACGAAGATGGCGCCGGCGTTGTTGACCCTCGCGGCCAACGACGCGGCATCGGCGGTGTGGATCTCCAGGTGCTCGGCGCCGTAGTCATCCACCACTGCCAACCCCTGTTCCAGATCGCGGACAAGGACAATCGCTGACTGTTCTCCGGACAGGGCGGCGCTGACCCGATCCCGGTGCAGGGTTTGGGCCACCTGTGTCCGCAGGTCCTGGTTCACCCTGTCAGCCACCTGGGTCGACGTGGTCACCAGCACGGCGGCGGCCAACGGATCGTGCTCGGATTGGGACACCAGATCAGCGGCCACCAGTTCGGGGTCGGCGGTTTCATCGGCGAGGATCGCCACTTCGGTCGGGCCAGCTTCGGAATCGATTCCGACAATCCCCTGCAGCGCCCGCTTCGCGGCCACCACATAGATGTTGCCGGGACCGGTGATCATGTCGACGGGGTCACACAACCCATCCACCCCGTGGGCGAACATCGCCATCGCCTGTGCGCCGCCCACCGCAAACACTTCGTGGACGCCCAGCATCTGGCAGAGCGCCAGCACGTTGGGGTGTGGCCAGCCGCCGAACTGCAGCTGCGGCGGGGAGGCGAGTGCCAGCGACTGCACTCCTGCCTCCTGGGCGGCCACCACGTTCATCAGCACAGAGGACGCCAGCGGCGCCAGTCCACCGGGGACGTACAGCCCGACCCGGTTCACCGGCCGCAGTCGGTGCAGCACGATCGCGCCGTCAGCGAGCTGAACCGGATCCGGGCTGAGTTCCACCTCCGCGGACCGACACACCGTACGGCGGCGTTGGATCGCCACCTCGAAGGCAGCTCGAAGATCCTCGTCCAGTTCGTCGACGGCAGCCGCGAACAGCTCCTCCGGGACTCTGAACTGTGCGGGCACCACGTGGTCAAACTGCTGCGAGAACTCGGCCAGCGCCTTTTCTCCACGTTCGGCCACCGCGTCGATGACGGGGCGTACCACCGGCACTGCCGCCTCCACGTCGAAACCCGCCCGCGGAACGACACCTCGATACCCCCCACGCGACTGTTGGGGGTGAAAATCTCGCAAATCAATCGTGGCCAGCACGGTCCCAATCCTAACGGGCCCAGATGTGATGGGATGACCGGGTGATTTCGCTGGAAGTCGTGGGCCTCGGCACCGTGGTCAATGTGGCGACCGTGCTGATCGGTGGTGGTGCCGGCCTGCTGTTGGGTGATCGTCTCTCGGATCGGACCCGGGCAACCGTCACCGACATGCTCGGGCTCGCCACCTTGGTGATCGCGGGCCTGTCGATGATCCCGCTGACCGAACAACCGCTGCGGTCGGCGGTGCCGGGAAATGCGGCTTTTCCGGTGATCCTGCTGGCTCTGCTGCTGGGCGGCCTCCTCGGCTCGGCGCTCCGGCTGGAGGACCGGATGACCAGTCTGGGCTCATGGTTGCGGACGCGGTTCGGCGCGAGTGGGCAAACCCGTTTCGTGGATGGCTTCGTGACAGCAAGTCTGGTGTTCTGCGTCGGCCCGTTGGCCATTCTGGGTTCACTGGAGGACGGACTGGGCCGGGGCACCCGGCAGTTGCTGGTCAAATCGGTGATGGACGGGTTCGCCGCGATCGCCTTCGCCAGCGCCTTCGGCGTCGGCGTACTGGCCTCGGCGCTGGTCGTGCTGGTGTACCAGGGTGCGTGGACCGCGATGGGCGCGATCGCGGGACAATTCCTGCCCCCGGCGGAGATCGATGCCATCACCGTCGCCGGCGGGGTCGTGCTGTTGGGGCTCGGTGTCAGGTTGCTCGGGTTGAAGGACATCCGGGTGGCTGACCTGTTGCCCGCGCTGGTGATCGCCCCCGCGGTGGTCGCTGTGGCGAAGCTGCTCTGATCAGACGACGCTCAGTCGGGCGCGTTGTCAATCGTCGGCGAGTTCCGCCGTACCTGCCTGCGGAGCGGTTGCGGATCGGAATGGTCACGGCCCAGCGAAGAGCCGAGCAGTACCGGGATCACACCGCCGATCAACCACACCAGCACGGTTGCCGCCCCGTGCAGTTGGAAGTCGATGGACACCTGCTCTCCGACGCCAGCAGTGCTGATCCGTTCCGCGAAGTTGTTCGGCCCGAGCAGCTCACCCATCTGCCAGGCGAAGGCTGCGGCCTGCGCCGCGCCGCCCAGGCCGACCAGCACCACGAGCCACCCGATTCGGCGGAACCAGCGCCACGCCAGCCAGCCGAGCAGCAGTCCGGTGGGCAGCCCGATCGTCGCGAACCAGGCGTCGGCGCCGAAGAACTCGGTCAGCCCACGCTCGGTGGGGTTGGCGCTGCGGTCCTCGGCGATCGTGTATGACGGCAGTTCGACGACAGCATGCCAGACCAGCCCGATGACCACCCCGAGCACCGTCGACAGCACCGCGTAGGCGATCAGCCCGCGTACGATGGGGATCTGCAGCAGCCGGGGCAGTCGCGATTCCGGTGGGTAGGCGGTGTCGCTGGGCACCCCACGCGGGGACACTTCGGTGAAGGCGATCGAGCTGTCGGCGGCCAGCTGCGGCGCCTCGGCAGGGTTGTCACGCCTCGGCTGCTGGGCAGTCGGCAGTTTCGGCTCGCCGGATGCAGCCCTCGGCTGCTGGGCAGTCGGCAGCCTCGGCTCGCCGGATTCAACGTTGCTGGGCATCGATCACCTCCTGGCCGATGAGCCTAGCGCGCGCTCACGCTGGACGGCCCCAGCAGAGCCTTCAGATCTGCCATCAACGGCTGGGCGGGGGTCACCCGCAAGGTGTCATCGAGCCGGAAGGTGGTCGACTTGTCCGGGCTGGTCAGCTTGAGACGCACCTCGGTCATCCCGGGATGGGCGCCCAGCACCCTTTTCAACTGTTCCACCACGGGTGGCGTGCAGCGCGCCGCCGGTAACTGGATGATCACCGGCGCAGCCGGCCCCTCGGCAGTGTCAGGCAGCGTCAACTCGTTCGCGTGGATCTCGACCGAGTCCTCCTTCTCCTTCAGCCTGCCGCGCACCGAGACCACGGTGTCGGTCGCCAGCAGCCCACCCATCGTCTCGTAGAAGGTGGGGAAGACCAGCACGTTGATCGAGGCTTCCAGGTCCTCCACTGTCACCGTCGCCCAGATCCGTCCGTTCTTGTTCTGCTTGCGGGACACCGAGGTGATCATTCCGGCGATCGACACGGTGCGGTCGCGGGGCCCGTCGGGTGCGATCAGCTGCCCGATCGACACGTCCCGGTGCGCGCTGAGGATGTGTTCCAACCCCTGCAGGGGATGGTCGGAGACGTACAACCCGAGCATCTCGCGTTCGAACGCGAGCTTGGTCCGCTTCTGCCACTCCTCGATCTCAGGCACCTGGGTGCGCTGCTCCGGGGCTTCTTCGGCGGCACCGCCGAAATCGCCGAACAGGTCGTCCTGACCGTTGGCCTGGTTGCGTTTGAGGTCGATCACCTGGTCGACGGCACCTTCGAACACCTCCATCAGGCCTCGGCGGGTGTGCCCCATCGAATCGAAGGCACCAGCCTTGATCAGCGATTCGATCATTCTCTTGTTGCACACCGGCAGCGAGGCATTGTCCAGGAACTCGCCGAAGTCACTCGCCCGGCCGTGTTCCGCCCGCGATTCGACGATGCCCTGCACCACGGCCGTGCCGACATTGCGGATGGCGCCGAGCCCGAAGCGGATGTCGTCGCCCACCGGGGTGAACATGGCGGCGGAGTCGTTCACGTCCGGGGGCAACACCCGAATGCCCATCCGGCGGCACTCGGCGAGGTAGATGGCCGACTTGTCCTTGTCGTCACGCACCGACTCGAGCAGGGCGGCCATGTACTCTGCCGGGTGGTTGGCCTTCAGATAGGCGGTCCAGTAGGACACCAGCCCGTAGCCGGCGGTGTGCGACTTGTTGAAGGCGTACCCGGAGAAGGGCGCCATCACATCCCACAGCGCCTTGGTTGCGGCGGCCGAATAGCCGTTTCCCTTCATCCCGGCGGAGAAGTTGTCGTACTCGCGGGCGAGGATCTCAGGCTTCTTCTTGCCCATCGCGCGGCGGAGCAGATCCGCCGCGCCCAGCGTGTACCCGGCCAGCTCACGGGCCACCGCCATGATCTGCTCCTGGTAGACGAGCAGGTGGTAGGTGGTGCCAAGGAGCGGTTCCAAAGGCTTTTCCAGTTCGGGGTGGATCGGGGTGATCGGCTGGCGGCCGTTCTTGCGCTCGGCATAGTTGATGTGTGCCTTGGCTGCCATCGGCCCCGGCCGGTACAGGGCCAGCACGGCCGCGATGTCCTCGAATCGGGTGGGGGCCATCAGACGCAGCAGCGAGCGCATCGGACCGCCGTCCAGCTGGAAGACACCCAGAGTGTCGCCGCGGGCCAACAGGTCGTAGGTGGCCCGGTCATCCAGCGTCATGCTCAGAGTGTCCAGCTCGATGCCCCGATGCTCCCTTACCATCTCGATGGCGTGGTCGATGATGCCGAGGTTCCGCAACCCCAGCATGTCCATCTTCATCAGGCCCATTTCTTCGCACTGCGGATACGAGAAACCGGTGATGATGGCGCCATCCTGGTCGCGGCGATGCATCGGAATCAGGTCCAGCAGCGGAGTGGAGGACAAGATCACCGCAGCGGCATGCACGCCGGTGCCGCGAATCAGGCCTTCCAGGCCCTTGCCGGTGTCCACGACCTTGGCGATGTCCGGGGCCGAGGAGTACAGGTCACGGAACTCGACCGCTTCGCCGTAGCGTTCGTGGGATTCATCGAACATCTCGCTGAGCTTCATGCCCTTGCCCATCACGTCGGTGGGCATCGCCTTGGTGATCTTGTCCCCCAGCGCGAAGGGGTAGCCAAGGATGCGGTTCGCATCCTTGACGGCTGCCTTGGCCTTGATGGTACTGAATGTGTTCACCTGGGCGGTGTACTCGTGGCCGTACTTCTCGCTGACGTAGGCGACCATCTTGTCGCGTTGCCGGTCGTCGAAGTCGAGGTCGACGTCCGGTGGGTTGAGGCGTTCCGGGTTCAGGAACCGCTCGAACAGCAGCTGGTGTTCCAGCGGATCCAACTCGGTGATCCTGGTCAGGTAGGCGATGATCGAGCCGGTGGCCGAACCTCGACCGGGCCCGACGGGGATCCGGTTGTCGCGAGCATGGCGGCAGATGTCGGCGACGATCAGGAAGTAGGAGGAGAAGCCCATCGGTTCGATGACGGCCATTTCCGTCTCGATCCGTTCCAGCACCTCCGGGCTGGGATCCTCGCCATAGCGCAGCGTGACGCCGTTCTGGATCTCCTTGCGCAGCCAGGAGTTCTGCGTCTCGCCATCGGGCACGTCGAACTGTGGCATCCGGTCGACGTGGGCGAAGACCTCCGAGTAGTCACCGATCTCCTCGGCAATCCTCAGTGTGTTGTCGCAAGCTTCCGGCAGGTCGGAGAACAGCGCGCGCATCTCCTCGGCGGGGCGGATGTAGTAGCCCGATCCGTTGAAGCGGAAACGCCCGGGGTCGTCCTTGTTGCGACCCACCCCGACACAGAGCAGGTTGTCGTGGTCGTCGGCCTGGTCCTCGGTGACGTAGTGCGAGTCGTTGGTGACCACCATCGGAAGCTTCAGCTTCTTCGCCAATCGCAGCAGGTCGTCGCGCACCACCTGTTCGATCGGAACCCCGTGGTCCATCAGTTCCACGTAGTAGGAGTCGGCACCGAAGATGTCGCGGTAGTCCGCGGCCGCCTTCAGTGCCTCGTCGAACTGTCCGAGTCGAAGCCGGGTCTGTACCTCGCCGGAGGGGCACCCGGTGAATCCGATGATGCCCTTGGCATGCTGGGCGATCAGTTCCTTGTCCATCCGCGGCTTCATGTAGTAGCCCTCGAAACTCGCCAGCGAAGTCAGCCGGAACAGGTTCCACAAGCCCTCCACGTCACGGGCCAACAAGGTGGAATGGGTGTAACGGCCACCGCCGGAGATGTCTTTGCCGCCCTCGAACTCCACCCCGATGTTCTCCCGGCGGCCGTCGGCTGCCCAGAACTCCGGTTTCCGGGAGAATCGCGAGGAGGGCGCAACATAGGCCTCGACACCGATGATCGGTTTCACGTCATGGCTCTTCGAGGTGTGGAAGAACTCGTAGGCACCGAACATGTTGCCGTGGTCGGTCATCGCCACTGCCGGCATTCCGAGCCGTTCCACCTCGACGAACAGCTTGCTGTTCTTCGCCGCGCCATCCAGCATCGAGAACTCGGTGTGGGTGTGCAGGTGGGCGAAGTTCGGCGTTCGTGTCGGCATCTGCTCGGTTTCTCCTACCCTCGGACGGTCACCCCGCGTACGGTTATCGGCACCACTTTATGTGGTGGTTCCCCGGGCGAGGTTCCGGGCCACGCCAATCTGTCCGGTGAGCTCGCTGATCGCTCGTCGGGCCTGCTCCATCGCCGCTCTCCGGGCCTCGTCCTGCAGCTCGAGCAGACGCTGGAAGACCCCATCGCTGGTCGATTCATCGATCTGCGCGGTGAGCCAGCGTCGTGCCAGCACGCTGTCCTGCACCACGCCGAGCGCATCGGCCAATGCCTTGCTCGACTCCGCCAGGCCGGTGAGCCCGGGAGCCAGTGCCGAGAGTGCTTCGGCGCCGTAGCGAGCGGTTTTCGCCAGTCGTCGCGTGTGGTGCAGGGTTTCGTCGCGCTCGCTGCGGTTCAGCGGCAGGTCAGCAT
>JAGXHS010000010.1 GCA_024636075.1 Propionibacteriaceae bacterium | reverse complement strand
GCGTAGTGCAGGAGCGCGATGCGCGCCGTGCGGTTGGGGTCGTACTCGATGTGAGCGACCTTCGCCGGCACGCCGTCCTTGTCGTAGCGCTTGAAGTCGACGATCCGGTAGGCCTGCTTGTGGCCACCACCGATGTGACGGGTGGTGATGCGGCCCGAGTTGTTGCGGCCACCGGTCTTCGGCTTCGACGCAGTCAGCGACTTCTCCGGAGTCGTCCGCGTCACCTCCACAAAGTCCGCCACACTGGAGCCACGACGGCCCGGAGTAGTTGGCTTGTACTTACGAATACCCATGAGGTTCTAGTCCCTGTCCTGGTCCGGGGCCTCAGGAGGCCGGTCCGGCGAAGATGTCGATCCGCTGACCTTCGGCGACGGTGACAATGGCACGCTTGGTGTCACTGCGCTTGCCCAGGCCGAAGCGGGTACGACGGGTCTTGCCCTGTCGGTTGATCGTGTTCACCGAGAGCACTTTGACGTTGAAGATCTGCTCGACGGCTATCTTGATCTCGGTCTTGTTGGCCTGCGGGGACACGAGGAAGGTGTACTTGTTCTCGTCCAGCAGGCTATAGCTCTTCTCGCTCACCACGGGGGCGAGGAGGATGTCGCGCGGGTCGCGAATCTTGATGTCGCTCACTTGCTCGACTCCTTCTCATCTTCAGCCACAGCTTCGCTCTCAGTGGCGACAGCCTTGGCGGATTTCCCCTTGCTCGGTCCGGCGACATAGGTCTCAAGTGCCCCGGCGGTGAACACCACCGTGTCGTTGACCAGCACGTCGTAGGCGTTCAGCTGGTCGACGGCGAGCGCGTGCACGTTCGCGGCGTTGCGCAAGCTCAACCAGGCGACGTCATCGTGCCGTTCCAGCACCACCAAGGTCTTGCTGACGTCGCTGATGGTGTTCAGGGTGGCCAGTGCTGCCTTGGTGGACGGGGCCTCACCGCTCACGACCGCGTCCAGAACGAAGACCTTGCCGTCGCGCGCCCGGTCGGACAGCGCGCCACGCAAGGCGGCGGACACCATCTTCTTCGGGGTGCGCTGGGCGTAGCTGCGCGGCGTTGGGCCGTGGACGACGCCACCGCCGGTCCACTGCGGCGCGCGCCGGGAGCCATGGCGGGCGCGACCGGTGCCCTTCTGGCGCCACGGCTTGGCGCCACCACCGCGCACCTCGCCACGAGTTTTCGTGGAGTGGGTGCCCTGACGAGCGGCTGCCTGCTGGGCCACAACTACCTGGTGGATCAGCGGAATGTTGGTCTGGACGTCGAACAGCTCACCGGGCAGTTCGGCCGAGCCGGACTTGTTGCCCTCGGTGTCCAACACGTCAATGGTCATGGACTCGTTCATGCCACATCACCCTTCTTGGCGGCGCTGCGAACGACGACCAGCGAACCCTTTGCTCCCGGGACCGCACCGCGGACCAGGATCAGGCCGCGCTCGGCGTCGACCGCATGCACGGTCAGATTCTGCACAGTCACCTTGTCGACACCCATGCGTCCGGCCATCCGCAGACCCTTGAACACACGGCCGGGGGTGGCGCAGCCACCAATGGAACCGGGTGAACGGTGCTTGCGGTGCACGCCGTGGCTGGCGCGCAGACCGGAGAAGCCGTGGCGCTTCATCACGCCGGCGGTGCCTTTGCCCTTGCTGACACCTGTCACGTCGACCACCTCGGTGGCGGCGAACGCCTCCGCGGTGACCTCCTGGCCGAGGGTGTACTCGGAGGCGTCCGCGGTGCGCAGTTCCAGCAGGTGCTTGCGCGGGGTGACACCTGCCCGGTCGAAATGACCGGCAGCGGGCTTCGTCACCTTCTTGGCTTTGACCGCACCGAAACCGAGCTGCACGGCGTTGTAGCCGTCAGCCTCGGGGGTACGGACCTGAGTCACCACACAGGGCCCGGCCTGGATCACGGTGACGGGGACGACCTTGTTGTTGTCGTCCCAAAGCTGGGTCATGCCGAGCTTGGTGCCCAGCACGCCTTTCACTTTGCGTTCGGTATTCATGTCAGCAGACCTCACGGAAGCTTGATCTCGATGTCAACCCCGGCCGGCAGGTCGAGACGCATCAGCGAATCAACCGTCTTGGGGGTGGGATCGAGGATGTCGATGAGCCGCTTGTGGGTGCGCATCTCGAAGTGCTCGCGGCTGTCCTTGTACTTGTGGGGCGAACGGATCACGCAGAACACGTTCTTTTCGGTCGGCAACGGCACGGGGCCGGCAACCTTGGCACCTGTGCGGGTCACCGTGTCGACGATTTTGCGCGCCGACGAGTCAATGACCTCATGGTCATAGGCCCGGAGCCTGATGCGGATCTTCTGTCCGGCCACAGTTCTTCCTTCTACTCGTCCAACCTGGGAACGTGTCTGTCCCCAGTCGCATATTTGTGCCCCAAGGAGCACCTTCCTGGCTCTTTCAAAACTCTCCGACAAGGGATTCCCCTTGCCTTCGAGCGACCCCCGCGGTCGGGCGTGTCGCTCCGGCTCGGACCGCGCAAACTACCAAATCCTGCCAGTGGTTCGCGTCCTCGCCGGATCGTCAGACCCGCGCCGAGTGTCGTGCGAGGGCATCAGTGAGCATGTGATGTCTAGTCACATAGTCGACGCCGCCCGCCGCGACTCCCTTTGGAGCAACCCGACTATCCTGTCACAGCTGCCAATCGGCCACAAATCGGGTACACCCGCCGCCGTGCAGCCTCATCGGTTGCGCTTCTTGATGTTGGCCCACTCGTCGCGCAACCCCACCGTGCGGTGGAAGAGCAGCGCCTGTTGAGCGTCTGCGGCGAAGTAGCCGAGGCGTTCGAACTGCACCACCTCGCCCGGAGCCGTGCCGGCCATGGCGGCCTCGACCTTGCAGTTGGTCAAAAGCGTGCGCGACTCGGGGTTCAGGTCGTCCAGCGGCTCTCCGGTTTCGTCGCCCGGCACTTCGGCAGTGAAGAGTCGCTCATAGAGAGCAACCTCCGCCGTGGTGGCGTGTGCCGCGGACACCCAGTGCATGGTGGATTTCACCTTGCGACCGTCGGGCGAGTTGCCCCCCTTCGATGCCGGGTCGTGCGTTGCCAGCACCTCGACCACGTTGCCGTCGTCGTCTTTCACCACATCGGTGGCGGTGACGAGGTAGGCGCCTCGAAGGCGTACCTCTCTACCCGGGGAGAGCCGGAAGAACTTCGACGGTGGGACCTCTGCGAAGTCGTCGCGTTCGATGAAGAGCTCCCCGCTGAAGGCGACCCGACGGGTTCCGTCCTCGGAGTTCTCAGGATTGTTGCTCAGCTCGAAATGCTCCACCACGGGGTTGCCCTGCTCGTCGGTTGGCCAGGTGGTGATCGTCAGCTTCAGCGGATGCAGCACCGCCATCCTGCGCTGCGCCGTGGTGTTCAGCTCGCGACGCACGAAGGATTCGAGTTCTTCGATGGCGTGTCGGGAGTTGGTCTTGGTGGCGCCGATGGAGGTGCAGAAGTCACGGATGGCCGCCGACGGATAGCCCCGGCGGCGCAACCCCCGCAGCGTGGGCATCCGCGGATCGTCCCAGCTGGTCACCAGCTGATCGTCGACGAGCTTCTTCAGCCGTCGCTTGCTGGTGATGGTGTGGGTCAGCTCCAGGCGGGCAAACTCGCGCTGCTTGGGGGCGGTGTGACCCAGCGGCAGCTTCGACAGGAACCAGTCGTACAACGGGCGGTGGGATTCGAACTCCAGCGTGCAGAGAGAGTGGGTGACCCCTTCGATCGCGTCGGACTGGCCGTGGGCCCAGTCGTAGGTCGGGTAGATGCACCAGCGGTCGCCGGTGTTGTGGTGCACGGCATGGCGGATCCGGTACATCACCGGATCGCGCAGCCACATGTTCTCGGCCTGCATGTCGATTTTGGCGCGCAGGCAGCGCGAGCCGTCAGGGAAGTCGCCGGCCTTCATCCTGCGCAGCAGTTCGAGACTCTCCGCCGCGGGCCGGTTTCGGTACGGGGATTCGATCCCCGGCTTGCCGTATCCGCCGCGCTGGACGGAGAGGGTGTCGCCGTCCTGGTCGTCGACGTAGGCGAGGCCTTGGTCGATCAGGTGCTCGGCCCACAGGTAGAGCGTCTCGAAATAGTCGGATGCGTGCACCGTCACAGCGGGGTGGTAGCCGAGCCAGCCGATGTCGTCCTTGATCGAGGCGACGTACTGGGTCTCCTCGGTGTCCGGGTTGGTGTCATCAAGACGCAGGTTGCACAGTCCGCCGAAATCCTGCGCAACTCCGAAGTTCTGCACGATTGCCTTGGCATGGCCGATGTGCAGGTAGCCATTGGGTTCCGGAGGAAACCGGGTCTGCACCCGCCCGCCGTAGGTGCCCTGCTCGACGTCGCTGCGAACGACATCGCGAATGAAGTCATTGGCACCGGCGGGACTTTCAGTCATGGGCGTCAGACTAGCAACCTCGGGCGCTCTCGCTCGACGCGCGGGGAGCGCTCCATCACAGGCTGTCGGCGAGTCCCTGCAGACGAAGAAGTGTCGATTTCCGGCCCAGGATCTCCATCGACTCGAACAGCGGAGGCGACACCCGTTGGCCGGTGATGCCAACTCGCAGCGGCGTGAAGGCGAACTTCGGTTTGATGCCCAGACCCTCCACCAACACCGCACGCAATCGTGGCTGAATCGCCTCGGCGGTGAACGGATTCAACTCCGCCAGCGCCGCCATGGCCGCGTCCAACACCTGCGGAGCGTCATCGTTCAACTGCGCCCGGGCGTCGTCGGCGATCTCAATGTCGTCATCACTGCGGATAAGGAAGTTGATCTTGCCCAACGCCTCGCTGAGCAGGGTGAGGCGTTCCTGGATCAGCGGTGTCGCCCTCGCAACCAGCGCGACCTGCTCGTCGGTGGGATCGGTCAAGGCACCCGACTCCTCAGCGAAGTTGATGATGCGGGCGGAAAGCTCTGTTCCCGAGAGCTGGCGAATGTAGTGCCCGTTGAGCCAGTCCAGCTTCTTCACGTCGAAGATCGGTCCGGTCGTGTTCACCTTCTGCCAATCGAACGCCGCAACGAATTCCTCGAAGCTCGCCACCTCCGAGTCGTCCTCACCGACTGGGGGGTAGGCCAGCAGCTGCAGGAAGTTACGCAACGCTTCGGGCAGGTAACCCCGCTCGCGGAACCACATCAGCCGTGCGGCAGGGTTCTTCCGCTTGCTGATCTTGGATTTGTCGGTGTTGCGGAGCAGCGGCATGTGGGCGAATTTCGGAGGCTCCCATCCCAGCCACTGGTACAGCAGTACGTGCTTCGGCGTGGAACTGATCCACTCCTCGCCGCGAACCACCGTGGTGATGTTCATCAGGTGGTCGTCCACCACGACGGCAAGGTGGTAGGTGGGGAACCCGTCCGCCTTCAGGATCACCTGGTCATCGGGACGCGGCGCCTTCACCGTGCCCCGAATGAGATCTTCGAACTCCAACGAGACGTCGTCCGGGATGTGCATCCGCACCACCGGGGTCTCACTGAAACCCGGAAGCTCGGCCCGCTCCTGCGCGGACTTGCCCAGGCACAACCTGTCGTAGCCGCCACTGGACTTGGTGCGCTGCTGCTCGGCGCGCATCCCGGCGAGGCGCTCACTGCTGCACCAGCAATGGTAGGCATGACCATCTTCGAGCAGCTGCTCCACATGGGGCCGGTAGGTGTCCAACCTCTCCGACTGCCGGTAGGGCCCGTAGACACCGCCCAGCTCGGGGCTCTCCTCGGGATCCAGACCCAACCATCGCAGTGTGTCGTAGATCTGCTCCTCACTGCCCTCGACCAGACGGTGGCGATCGGTGTCCTCGATCCGCAGCACGAACTGGCCGCCAGTATGGCGGGACCATGCAAGGTCGAACAACGCCATGTAGGCGGTTCCGACGTGCGGATCTCCGGTGGGAGAAGGGGCAACTCTGGTGCGCTCAGCAGACATCATGATGCGGCCCAGACTATCGCCAGTGATCCCTGGAGCTCGATCTCCGCATCGGCTCGATGGGCATCATCTGCTGCGACAGTTTGCTAGAGTCGTGCATCTTGCGGGTGTAGTTCAACGACAGAACACCTACCTTCCACGTAGGCGACCCGGGTTTAACTCCTGGCACCCGCTCCATTCACCTCACGAGGAATCCGGCAGCACCGAACAGCAGTCTGGACCGTTAGGGTTGGCGGGTGAGTACTTCGTTTCCCGCTTCCACGTATCGACTGCAGATCAGCCCCCGCTTCACGCTCCACGATGCGGCGCAGGTGTGCGACTACATCGCCGAGCTGGGCGCTGATGCCGTGTACCTGTCCCCCATCCTCACCTCCACAACTGGTTCGGATCACGGATACGACTGGGTGCGCGAAGATCAGGTCGATCCGCAGCGCGGCGGCGAGGACGGTTGGCAGGCCCTGGTTTCATCGGCGCGTGCCGCTGGACTCAAGATCGTGGTGGACATCGTGCCGAACCACATGGGCACATCCCGCCCGTGGGAGAACCTGGCGTGGTGGGACGTCCTGACCCACGGTCGTGATTCGGCGCACGCCCACTGGTTCGACATCGACTGGTCGGCCGGACCCATCTTCCTCGGTGTACTGGGCCACGACGAGGCGATCAACGAGCTGACCCTCAATCACAACGCGAGCGAGCTGCTCTACTACGAGCACCGTTTCCCCGTCTGCCCCGGCACGGCTTCACCCGGCGACGATCCGGTCGAGGTGCATGCCCGCCAGCACTACCAGCTGCGCAACTGGCAGGACACCAACACCGATCTGAACTACCGCCGCTTCTTTGCTGTGGACACGCTCGCCGGATTGCGTGTCGAGGACCTGGACGTCTTCGAAGCTACTCACGAGAGGATTCTGCGCTGGGTCACTGAGGACGGCGTGGACGGTCTCCGGATCGACCACCCGGACGGCTTGGTCGATCCGGGTGAGTACTTCGTGCGGTTGCGGGCTGCCACAGGTGAGGCCTGCTGGTTGGTCGGTGAGAAGATCCTGGAACCCGGTGAGGAGCTCCCCAGCGATTGGCCGGTGCAAGGCACCACCGGTTACGACGCCATGACCGAGGTCAACCAGCTGTTCGTCCGTCCTGAATCCGAGGACGAGATCACGACCGGCTACCAGCTCCGCACCGGCGACCAACTCGACATGCACCAGCAGATGGACCGCGGCAAGGCGATGGTGGCAGCTCAGCTGTTCCCGGCCGAGATCTCTCGAATCGTCGCAACGCTCGATCATCTCGATCTCGAACGGCAGCTGATGGCTGACTGTCTGGCCGAGTTGGCGGTCGAGATGCCGGTGTACCGCACGTACCTGCCAGATGGCGTGGAGTTGCTGGATGCTGCCGCTGAGCGGGTGTTGGCCCGTCGGGGAGAGCTGACCGGCACGATGAACGCGCTCTTGCCGCAGTTGAAGGATCCGGAGTTGGAGGCTGCCCGCCGTCTCCAGCAGTTGACCGGTGCTGTGATGGCCAAGGGGGTCGAGGACACGGCGTACTACCGAGCCAACCGCTTCATCGCCCTGAATGAGGTGGGCGGCAACCCGGCGCGCTTCGGGCTTGCGCTGGCCGGTTTCCATGACGCCATGCGCACCCGGCAAGCGAACCAACCGCTGGCGATGACGGCACTGTCCACCCACGACACCAAGCGTGGCGAGGACATCCGCGCCCGACTGGCGGTACTGAGTGAGCTCCCCGACGAATGGGCCCGGTTCGCCGAAGCTTTCGCGGATCGCACCTCGATTCCCAATCCATCATTCGGCGAGTTGGTGGCGCAGACTTTGGTGGCCACTGGGCCAGTCGCACGGGAGCGGCTGCACGCCTACGTCGAGAAGGCGATGCGCGAAGCCTCCGACGGCACCACCTGGACCGATCCGGACCAGGGATTCGAGAGCGCCGTCCACGCTGCTGTCGACACTGCCTACGACGACGCGGCTCTGCGCGCCGAGTGGGACACATTGGTGCGGCTGGTGACCAGGCCCGGCCGGCTGAATTCGTTGGGCCAGAAGCTCGTCCAGTTGACGATGCCCGGCATTCCCGATGTCTACCAGGGCACCGAGATCTTTGACGACTCACTGGTGGATCCTGACAATCGACGTCTGGTCGATTACGACGCACTGCGCGAGAAACTGTTCGCCGATGGGCCGCGAGAGGTGGATGAGGCCGGCGACTGCAAGCAGTTGGTCGTGAGCCGCGCCCTGCGACTGCGCCGTGAGGAACCGGGGTTCTTCTCGACCTACCGCGAGCTGACCGCGGAGGGCGAGGCGACCGACCACCTTGTGGCCTTCGACCGCGGTGGCGCCATCACGGTGGCCACCCGAATGCCCGTCGGATTGGAGCAGGCTGGCGGCTGGCGAGGCACCCGGTTGCCTTTGCCGCATATGGTCGTTGACGTGTTGACCGGCACGAGGCACCCGGCAGAGGTCGAGGTGGCCGCTCTGTTGGAGTACCTGCCAGTCGCTCTGCTGATTCACGCCTAGTCACATCGCTCCCGAGTGGTGGAGTGCCCCGGTCTCAGAGGACCGCGTAGCGACCCCGGACGTGGCTCAACAGCTCGTGATCCACCACCTCGACGTGCTCGATCGTGCACCGCACCAGCAACGACCATCCCGATTCGACAGGTTCGGTCTTGAGTCGCACACCGGCCCACACCCGGGCCTCGGTGATCTTGGGACCCCAGTCCGTCTGCTCCCACGTCGCGAGGGTGAAAGGCCCGCCCGGAGCGGGAGCAGCACCGGCGAAGGCGTCCGCCAGCTGCTCGCGATGGGCACCCAACAGTTGCACCACGGCAACTCGCCGATCGACGAGCATGTCGAGCAGGTCGGAGTCGGGGTGCAGCAAACCGATCACCTCGGCGGGATCACCGGGCGCCACCATCACCGACGAGACCGTGAGCCCTGCTCGGTCGCGACGCCCGTCACCTGAGCCGGCAGTCCACAGACTGACCGCTCCCCCAAGCCGGGCGCGGAACCGCCGGGCGGCATCCCGGTCTTCGGGGGCCTCGAGGAACGGGTGCTCGGAGTGGATGGTCACCCTGCGAGGCTACGGGACGAGTCATCGCCGGAGCCGGTCCCACGACAGGTAGTCCGGGAGCGGTGTCCATGGCGACCACTGCCACACCGCCCACGAATGACGCTGTGGACGTCTCGCTCACCCGTCCACAGATCCCATGGGCGCCATCCGAACAGGTCGCTGCCGTGTGGCACAGTAAGCCTCGTTCATTCACGGATCGGGGACCCGATGAAGCGACTGCGTTCGCTCAGCGCCATATGTGTGTTGGCTGCAATGACGGCATGCACCACAGGTGGCGCTTCGCCTGCACCGACTCCGACGACCACGCCGACCCTGCCAGCGGCCTCCTCCGCTCCCAGCCCGAGCTCGAACCCGAGCCAGGAGGCGCTGATCGAGGAAGCGATCGCGGTCTACAAGCGATCCTTCGAAGCGCGCTGGAAGCAGTTCAAGGCAGGGGGTTTGGCACCGGACGCCCCCGTACCCGCATCCTTCTCCTCCACCATGTCAGGCGACGCACTTGATCGTGCATTGGCAGAGCAATACGACGGGTTCCTGCAGGGTATTGAGATTGTGTCGGGCGATCCCACCATTCTTGATGTTCGTTCACCGGCCACTAGTTCCCTTGGTACGGGAATAGTTGGCCTCGAATCATGCGAAGACGGCAGAGCGATCAAGAGTAGGGACCCTGACGGTTTGATGACCACAGGGGCCTTGAATAAGGTAGATATCAAGGTCGAACGCTCCGAAGGGAAACTAACGGTAGTCGACTTTGAAAACACTGAGGTCGAGCAGTGTGCACTCGGCTGACACTGATAGTGATCGTTGCCATAGTTCTAGCTGGGTCCGCCATCGCTCCCTGCTGGGCTGATTCGACAACGTTCACGAAGCACGTGGAGAATCGCGAAAAGGGCAAGGTGGCTGTCTACTTGGAAGCCCTCCGGAGAAGGGTCGGGTTGACGGGGCCACACGAGGCATCCGTGCCCGCCCAAGATAAGAATGCGGAGATTCAGAGGGCCACCACCATAGGTGGTCAAGATCCTGAGGAGTACAAACTACAACTGGCGCAGTGGCAGCGGCGGCTGGATGCCCTGTGCGGCAGCGACAACCTCATACCCACCCAGACCGACCTGTACAACCAGTACTGCATTCCGGCGGATCCCCTGGATCCCGCCGATCCAACGTCTGCGGCCGCAGTGCCGCGACTTTCACCAGCCTTGCTCGGCGGTCTGGCGGTCGCCGAACTGACGATGCCCACTCCAGTTCCGCAGATCGGTCCTCCACCGGAGATCAACGAATGGAACATGGCCGCTGTCGGCTACCCACTGTGGCTCTGGACCGAGGACACGACAGCCATGTCATCCAGCGCCTCCGTCATGGGGGAAACCGTGATGCTCACCGCACGGCGCACCGGGGTGTCCTTCCACATGGGCGATGGCAACTCGGTCACGTGCCCGAGGACGACGCGGTGGACCAGCGCCGTCGCCCCGGAGCACGAGTCGCCCACCTGCGGATACCGCTACACGAAGGCCTCACTACCCGAAGGCAACTACCAGGTCGTCGCCGTGGCGGAATGGGAAGTCACCTGGAGTGTCCTCGGCGAAACCGGCATGATCCCGATCCAGAAAGCGGCATCCACAGAACTACCGGTGGGACAGCTGCGCTCTGTGATCACCGGCCGCTGACCCGGCGAAACAACTCATCCGCGCAATGGCCGACCCTCACGGTCCGTCGGGTTGCCCGCCATCATGATGATCCCGTCGATCCATGGCCACAGCAGTGTGGCTCCCAAGGTGAACCAGCCGACAGTGAGGTTCAAGATCAGCTGAGCCAGGCCCACACCGACATCACCCTTGTAGAAGCGTCCTACGCCGAAGCCACCCAGGAAGATCTGCAGTAGCCCAGCGACAATCTTGCTCTTTTCGGAGTAGGGGCGACCGGTGGTCGGTTCGATGCCGTATGGCGCCGCCATCGGCGCCAAAACGAACGGCGGCCCATACATCTGCTGCATCGGGTATGGCTGCTGCTGCGAATACGGCTGCAACTGTGCTCCCGGGTACGGCTGCTGAGGAAATGGCTGGGGGACGTCCATAGGGATTCGCGTTGGCGTCGAAACCGGCCCCAGCACTCGAGTCCTGATCGAGATTTCGGGCATAGGGATTGGGCGGCGGCGTCGCAGGATAGGGGGGATCGCCTTCATACGGATCGAAGCTCTCTGCTGGTCGCCACCCCTGGGATTGCCACTCGTTGTCTTGATCATTCATTTGGTGCTCCTTGAAATCGCGGGGGTGAATTCAGCAGCGGCAGATCCCGCAATCATCCCAATCCACGATGGTGCGAAATCCACCTGAGCGCTGGCTGAGGACGCCTTCGTGACATCCAGCGCGCCCTCGGCAACAAAACCGGCAGCCGGATCCATCAGTTCTACGACACGGTCCTTGAGAGCGTGGGGGGATCCACATCTTCCATTGTCAGACCTGGTCCATGTACCAGTGCTGGCATCGGTGCCATGATGGTACCCATGAGCCCAGCGTCACGAATCGGTGTCATCATCTGCAGCACCCGACCCGCACGGGTTGGCCCGACCGTCGCCGACTGGACGATGCAGCAGACGTCCGGCCGTGACGGTGCCGACTATGAACTGATCGACCTCGCGGAGATGGGGCTGCCGCTGCTGGATGAACCCCAACCCGCCGCCTCACGGAAGTACACCAAGGAGCACACCAGGCGGTGGGCTTCGAAGATCGAACCACTCGACGGTTTCGTCTTCGTCGCTCCCGAGTACAACCGCGGCATCCCCGGTGCGCTGAAGAACGCACTCGACTTTCTGTACGTCGAGTGGAACAACAAGGCGGCTGGCTTGGTCGTCTACGGCAGCAGCGGTGGTCTGCGAGCGGCCGAGCAGCTGAAACTTGTGCTCGCCGAGCTCCAGGTGACGACTGTTCGCAACCAGGTGTCGCTGTCGATCTACGACGACATGACCAACTTCACCGAGATGTCTCCCCGCGACTACCAGTCCCGCAACGCCAGCTCCATGCTGGATCAGTTGGAGCGTTACACCGATGCATTGCGGATGATGCGCACAACCACCTGACAAGCCCACCAACACCTCACACCGGCTCCCGTCATTCGGGACGGACTGTGCCACCCTGGGGTGGTGTCCTCCGACGACCTACAGCCCGGCCTGCACGAGACAGTCGTGACCGACTCGTTGCTGCGTCGCTTGTCGGACCGTGCCACCCTGAACGCGGATCGGCGCTTGGTGGAGGCGGCGGACCAACCAGATGTGCTGGTCCGTCACATCGCCGATTCGTTGCTACGTCGGCTGGCAGGCAACGAAAGCGACCGCTTGGTGCTGGTCGCACGCATTCTCGCCCTGTTGGACGAACCCGATCAATCCCCACATGATCCGTTGGAGCAGTTGATTCGGCTGACGGAACCACCGGGGCCGGGGCGTCGCCCGATCACCTCGCAGCGTCCCTCCACTCCGCTGTCGGATGTCGCATTGCTGACCAACGCGCCCGGTGAGCCCTCACTCGGGCACGAGTTGCGCGCCGAACTCGCCTCGGCTGATGAGGTGCATCTGCTGTGCGCCTTCGTGCAGTGGCACGGACTGCGATTCCTGGAGGCCGAGCTCAGCGACGCCCGGGATCGCGGAGTGCCCATCCGGGTGGTGACCACCACCTACATCGGCGGCACCGAACGCAAGGCACTGGATCGTCTGATCGCCGACTTCGGCGCGGAGATCAGGGTGCAGTACGACGCCCGGGTCACCCGCCCGCACGCCAAGGCGTGGCTGTTTCGTCGGCGCACCGGCTTTCACACCGCCTATGTCGGGTCGTCGAACCTGTCCCGGGCTGCGCTGGTGGACGGCGCGGAGTGGAATGTGCGGCTGTCCAGTGTCACCACCGGCCACCTGCTGGACAAGTTCGCTGCCACATTTGACGCCTATTGGAACAGCGACCGGTTCGAGCTCTACCGCGGCGACGAGGATGCGGAGAGGCTGGATCTCGCTCTGGCTGAGGCGAGGGGCGGCGGCTTCACCCGCGAAAGTGTCGTCTCCGGG
>JAGXHS010000151.1 GCA_024636075.1 Propionibacteriaceae bacterium | reverse complement strand
GAGGTGCGGGCAGCTTTCGACCAGTTCGTCAGCGCTCACAACGCGCACGACGTGCAAGCGCTGAAAAACGTTCTGGTCGACTCGCCTAACTTCATCTGGATCACCCGTGGCGGGACACTGTTGGCGGGTCATCCTGCCTACCCCGTGTTCGTCACGGTGCTCGCTGTACTGGGGGTGCTGGCGGTCGTGCGGATCGTGCGGGTCCGCCAACCGAATCCGGGTGTGGGTCGCGGCGCGTGGTGGAAGACGGCCCTCCGGCTGCTCGGCGCTCTGCTCGTGCTGCTGGCCTGCGGCATCGCTCTGTGGCTGCGGCCGTTCCCGGCGAGCGGGGCCGCGCTGAGTCAGGCCTACGAGACGGCCGGGGTTCAGATCACCGACCAGACCACCTCCATCACCATCACTCCCGACGAACCCACCACATCAGGGCTGGTGTTCCAGCCCGGTGCTCGGGTCGATCCGCGGGCGTACCTGCGGTTGCTGTCCCAAGTTGCTGCCGACGGACACCTCGTGGTGATCGTGAAGCAACCGTTGAACATCGGGCTGCTGGCCACCGCCGCGCCGGAGCGTTCGATGACGCAGCACCCGCAGGTGACGTCGTGGTTCATCGGAGGCCACAGCCTTGGTGGGGTGGCGGCCGCATCGTTCGCCCAGCAACACCCCGAGGATGTCGATGGCTTGCTGCTGTGGGCCTCGTATCCGCTGGATTCGATGCGCCGGACGCAGCTTGCTGTCACCAGCATCTCTGGCAGCCGCGACGGGTTCAGCACTCCCGCGGACATCGAGAAGAGCCGAGCTGAGCTGCCCCCCGACAGCACGTTCGTCGCCGTCGATGGCGCGGTGCACAGCTATTTCGGTGACTACGGCGACCAGCCCGGTGATGGTGTGCCCACCGTGAGCCGTGAGTCAGCGCAGCGGACGATCGTAGCGACGAGCGTGGACCTGGTGAGCTCCGGCAGTTGATCTGCGCGGTCGGGCTGTCAGCCCTTGCGATCAGCTCGGTTGGGCCTCACTGCCCTCGGCGGCGCCGATGTCCAGTCCGTGACCCCGCCTGAACAGCGGCTTGTCGGTACCGGGCTCGTCTTCTCGTGAAGCCCGGACGTCGTCCATCGATGAGGGTAGATCGATCGGAAGTCTGCCACGGGGTGGGATGGTTCCGGAGATGGCGTCGAGCCAGGCAGCGTCACTCACTCCGAACGTCCCGGTCATCGCCGTGGCGACGCCGACCAGCGGGGTCAGCACGGCAGCACGGTCGAGTGTGATGTCGAGGATCAGCGGACACTGCTCGGCGATCCTGCCCAGCCGGACCGCCAGGCCCGGTTGGAAGTCGAGACTGCCCTGATGGAACCCCTTCTCCAGGAACAGGTCGTCCCTTGGCTCGAAGGGTGCCTCGATCCGCACCAGTGCCAGCTCGGCATCGGCCGGGTCATCCACCACCTCGCCGAAGTCGGCGGCCACCTCTGCGTCGATTCCCTCGATGTAGATGCGCCGATCCCGGGACACCGGCAGCACCTCGCCGTTCGTCAGGACCACGGTCGACCACGCCTGCACCTCGTGCCCCCGGCGTTTGGCGGCCTCGTCGCCGAGGACGGCAACAGCGTGGTCCTCATCCACCCATGGATCGTCGAACAACCCCAACTGGAACTTGACTGTCAACAACCGGGCAGCTGATTCGTCGATCCGGCTCTCGGGGACCCGGCCGGAGGTCACCAGCTCCAGCAGCAGGTCGACGCACTCCTCGCCGCCGAACTGGTCACAACCCGCCTCCAGCAACAACTCCATCCGGGCGAGCGGGTCGAGATGTTCGACGCCCCACGCACGGGCCGGCAGCACCTGATCGGCGACGTGGTTGTCGTTGATCAGCTCCCAGTCGGTGAGCACCACCCCGTGGTAGCCGAGTTTGCCGCGAAGCAGTCCGGTGATCAGCTGCTTGTTGTAGCCGAATCCGACCTCTTCGATCGGATCACCGTCGACGAACAGTCCCACGGGACGCCCGTAGTACGGCATGATCGCGGCCGTTCCGGCAGCGATGGCCGCCGGGTAGGGTCGCAGGTGGTCCGCGAAGTGCCCACCCGGGTACACCTGGTCCTTGCCGTACGGGAAGTGGGCATCCTCGCCGCCGGCCTGCGGGCCACCACCGGGGAAATGCTTCGTGGTGCCAGCCACCGAGCCGCTCCCCAGGCGATCGCCCTGCAACCCCTGCAGATAGGCAGCGGTGAACTCGGTCACCGTCACGGGATCAGCGCCGAACGTCCCGAGCTGGCGAGCCCATCGGGGTTCGGTGGCCAGGTCGGCGGTGGGGTGCAGCGCCGACCGGATGCCGACCGCACAATATTCTCGACGGACCGTGTCGGCGTACTCGCGGACCAGCGCCGCGTCGCCCAACCCGCCCAACCCCAGCGGCTCCGGCCAGGCAGAGAAGTCCTGCGCCCGGAACCCGGCCCCGACATTGTTCGTCCAGCCGTGCCGCGGGTCGCTGGAGATGGTGACGGGGATGCCGTGCGGGGACTGCGCGGCGAGCCGTTGCACCGCATTGGACCATCTGGCCGACATCGCCGGGCCGGGCAGGTGATGCACGTTGAAGTGGTTGACCAGCTTGCCCAGCACCACGCTGGCGGTGCCGGACTTGCTGATCTTGCCGGGACCGTCCAGCACCGTGCCGTCGGGGTTGGCTTCGATCACGGTGTGGAACATCAGTCCGGCCTTCTCTGCCAGATTCAACCGACCCACCAGATCTGTCACTCGTTCGGCCACCGGCAGCCGGGGATCCTCGAACGGGTCCATCACGTGGTTGTTGTTCAGGTCCCGGTACCGGGTACCGTCATCGGCGGTGTGACGATCATCCATCACAGCTCAGCTCCGAACTTTTCCATCGCCAACACCGGACGCAGGTTGTCTCGCACCGGCCGATCGGAGAACCAGCCGCGCAGTCGATCGCGAAGCAGGACGTTGCCCAGGGCACCCAACGACATGGCCTGGTCAAGGGACAGGTAGCGCCGTGCCACGGTTCCGGATCGCACCGCCACTGCATCGTAGAAGCCGCCCGCGCCGTATGAGTCGAAATCGGACTGGATGGCGCTCAGGTTGGTGACAGCGGCGCTGCGGTCGTGCATCATCGCCAGGAATGACGCGTGCGGGGTCACCACCCCGTCGCCGTACTTGGTGGGCGGGTTGGTGGCGATGTAGTCGGTCATCTCCTGGTCGGAGTAGTACCCCTCCGGGTTCAAGCCCAGCGCATCCACCCCGTACTCGCGGTAGCCGCCAGCCGGATTCGACGCCGGTGAGAAACCCCAGTAGCCGTAGCCGGCCTCCTGCATGCCGTGCAACCGTTGGGCCCGGACGTGCGCGGGATGATTGACACCCCAGCTCCGCGGCCCCCATCGGGCCTCGTCGACGAACAGGTCCGGCATCAGTTCCTCGAACATCGAACCGCCCCAACCGGGTACCACCTTCATGCCCAGATAGGGGTGCGCGCCCTCGAACACGTCGATACCCAGGTAGGTCCGCCACTTCCCGACCGGCGTCATCTCCGGCCAGGTCCAGTCCGGCGGGAAGGTCCGGTAGGTCGCGAAGTACGCCTGCGGCGGGATCTGACCGGCGCTGATGCCCAGATAGGTGACCATCCGCGCCTCGGAGATGGCGGTGTCGTAGTGGTGCGAGACGGTGTACCAGAGGTCCGGCCCGCCCACACCGTTCATCGGGGGCAGCAGAGCGACACCGCCGCGGTGCGGATCCTCGGTGTAGAAACCACCGAAGTTCGCCCCACCGGGTCGTTCCCAGTCGCGGTCGTAGAACACGTCCCAGCGCATCTGCTTGAACAACGCGCTGGCAGCCTTACTGTTCGATGGGTCCGCGTTGGCGACCACTTTGAGGGCCGCCCCCAACCAGCCCATGTCGACGCTGGAGACGAACGGCACCACCGGATCACCCGATTCGGGCCAGCTGCGCACCACAGAACCGTCGGTGGGGTCGTACCAGTTGTAGTACATCCCGCTGGGACGGTGGTGGTCCATCCGCTGCAACGTGGCCAGGGTGCGGGCGATGCGTTGCCGACAATGGCCAGGAGTGAGGAAACCCAGGTCCCGGGCGACGAGACAGGACCACAGGTAGCCACCGATGTTGGTTGGTGACGTGTACCGGGCGGGGGTCGCCAGGTCGCCGTCGATGTTGTCCGACACCAAACCGGTGGAGGTGTCGGCCATCGCCTGCATCGACCGCCAGGTGCGCCGCGCCCAGTCGGTCAGCTTCGGGGTGGCTGGTGGTGTGGGCCGACCCTTGGCGCTGGCGGTGCCGCCGAGCTGGGTTGCCAGGGCGGCTCCGGCGGTGCCGGCGAGCAGGCCGCGCCGGGTGAAACCGGTGTTGTTCATGACTTCTCCTGGGTTGGAGTAATTGGGGTTGGAGCGTGTGGGGTTGGTGCGTTTGGGTGTGGGGGTGATCCGTCTGGTCGGCGGATCACTTGATGCCGCTGGTGGCGATGCCTTCGATGAAGCGACGCTGGAAGATCAGGAAGACAACCAGGATCGGGACCACCACGACGGTGGCTCCGGCCAGCAGCAGTCCGTAGTCGGTGGTGTTCTGACCGGTGGAGATCAGGGCAAGGGCAACTGGCAGCGTGTAGGTCTTCTCCGACGACGCGACCACCAAGGGCCAGAGGAAGTTGTTCCACGACCCGAGAAAGGTG
The DNA here is from genome assembly GCA_024636075.1 of Propionibacteriaceae bacterium. GTDB lineage: Bacteria > Actinomycetota > Actinomycetes > Propionibacteriales > Propionibacteriaceae > JAGXHS01. The sequence continues at coordinate 667 of JAGXHS010000151.1, read as the reverse complement.
AGGATTCCGAGTGTGGCCAGCGCCGGCCCGGCGAGCGGCAGGAAGATGCGGAAGAAGATCCCCACTTCGCTGACGCCGTCGACGCGTCCCGCCTCCAGCAGCTCCCGCGGCATCCCGAGGAAGAACTGGCGCATCAGGAACACCCCGAACGGTCCGGCCAGGAACGGCAGGATCAGGGCCGGGATGGTGTTGGCCAGGCCCATGTTGACGATCAGGATGTACTGCGGAATGAAAGTCACCAGACCCGGAATCATCAGAGTGGCCATCACGAACCCGAAGATGACCTTCTTTCCCGGGAAACGCAGGTGCGCCAGGGCGTAGCCCAGCATGGAACAGAAGACCAGGTTGCCGATGGTGACGATCACCGCGACCACCACCGAGTTCGCGAAGAACCGGCCGAAGTTGAGCTTCTCGAACAGTCGGAAGAAGTTGTCGAGCGTGGGACTCTCCGGCAGCCAGGTCGGCGGAACCCGAAGGAGTTCAGACTGCGTCTTGAGACTGCCGAGCAACATCCACAGGAATGGTGTGATCACGACCAATGCCAGGACGGTCATCAGCAGATAGATCCAGACGCGGGAGTTTTCTCGTTTCATCAGTCCTTCTCCCTCGCGATCCGGAATTGGATGAGGGCTGTCTCTTATACACATCTGACGCTGCCGACGATATG
>JAGXHS010000150.1 GCA_024636075.1 Propionibacteriaceae bacterium | reverse complement strand
AGCCTGACCCGGCAGTCCTATCTTTGATGACATCGAGGTAGTGCATCGATGACTTCGCTGCGTTCTGCGGCGAGTGGTGGACGGATCGACTGGACCACGGTCGTCCGAAGTGAGAGGGGAGGGGATCGTCATGGAGAACATTTTTGCGACTGGCAGGCACGCAGCAGACAGCGGCAACAGCTATGTCCCGCGTCCCAAGACTCCGTGCGGCATCGGGATCGAACCCGACGTCGCCTTCAGCCCCCTTTCATCCACCAAGCCATCAACTGCCCGGGCCCTGTATCGAGTGAACTAGCACCTCGTCAGGTCCCGCTGCATCCGGGACCCTCATCTCGACTCCCGGACACCGTCCAGGAGACCTCATGATGATTGACACGACGCCTGAGCTCGCGTCGACAGCGATCGGCTGCCTCGATGTCGATCCCGACACCTTCTTCCCGGAGACCCCTGCGGGGGTCAACGACGCCAAACGGGTGTGTGCCGGATGCCCGCTGCGCATCGAGTGCCTCAACGGCGCCCTCCGCCGGGGGGAGCCGCACGGCGTCTGGGGCGGCGAACTGTTCCTCGATGGGGAGATCATCGCGCAGAAGCGGCCGCGCGGACGACCCCGGAAGAACGAGCTCGTAGCAGCCGCGTGAGTGCCGTACAACGGCAGTGCGGGTGCCGTGACCAGCTCACGTGGTCGGCTCGGGGTTCGCTGGGTGCAGCACGAATCTGACCAGCGAGGCCCGGGCAGTGACCGCGGTGCAGGAATTCGGTGGCTGCCAGCAGCGTCTGTGCCGCGGCAACGGTGGCCAACCACTTGGGTGGGTGGCAGACGACGTGGCTCAGTTGTTCCTGTTGCTGGGGATGGCGAGGATCCGTGACTGCCGCCTGCAGGGACAAGCATTCCAGGCAGGGGGTGACACCCGGATGCACGAGAGGCCCCAGCATGGCTGTCGATTCGGTCGCCCGCAGGACAAGGTGCGCCACACCAGCAGTGGTGAGGCGACTCATCAGCAGCGGATCCCATGTCGGGGAGTCCGGGGCGACGATCACCAACTCGGTTGCGTGCCACTCAATCTCGTGGGGTGCTGCGGTGCGGCGCAGCACGTTTCGGGGCTGGTGTTTCGTCAGCCAGTCCCTGATGTCGGATTGTTCCGACACCGTCTGCAGCACGAGTGTTCCCACACCAGCGGACAGCGCTTGCCGAGTCACTTCGAGAGCGAGCCGGCCCTCACCGGCGATCGTGATGGTACGACCGTAGAGGGGTGGGCGGTCCTGCGGCACGAGCACGCCAGCCAGTTGCAGCCGTTGACAGAGCTCACCGAACACCGAGCGTTGCCCCGCGTCCAGGCCCCTTGTCAGTTCGTCCAGGTTGGCTTCCCTGCGATGGGACACCAACCGCTGCGCCGCCCATCGAGGGACGCCGGGGATGTCGACCCAGTGCTCGTCGTTGAGCCACACCCGAAGCACCGATGACCAGCTGGTGCCAGTGTCCTCCAAGATCGGTGCGGGGTCCTCGAGGATCAGTACGGGGCCGGTGAGTTGCCAACTGGAGGTGGTCATCACTGATCATGGTCACAGCTGCCCGAATGACGAGTCGGCGGCGAGCCAGCGGACACCGACCTGCACATCATGACAACGGATGTGACCTCGCAGACAACACCGCAAGCAGGTCCGGACAGCAAGAACCGGGGGCATCTTGCGATGGACCCCCGGTTCAGCTGTCGTTGGATCAGGCCTTGCCGAGGATCCGGTTCAGGTTGGTCCCGCACACGGGGCACTTGGCCTTCGCCATCCGGGTGCCTTTTGCGTTGACGACCACGTTGCCTTCGGCCTGGCGCTTTTCCTTGCACTTCACGCAGTAGAAATCTCCGCTGTAGGTTTCGTCAGCCACGCTTCCTCCTTGCTCTTGGTCCCACGGCCCCGCAGGGTATTTCCCATGGGACCAGTACTCGGCAACTCTAGTGCCCTAGGTGTTTGTGCGGGGCAGACACGCGGGCCCAGGAAGAGATCGACGCCGCACATGCGACTCGGAATGCACCGGTGGTCATGGCAAAAACATCCCGCACCGACGACAGCCGAGCTGGGCAGGGCTGCTGCACAAGAAATGGGCCCTCGGCGGTCGAGATCGTCTGCCTTCCCCTGCACACGATCGACCGGCCGAGGGCCTGGCAATGAACCTACTGGGCGCCATCGTCCCTCGTCAAGCAAACTCGGACAACTCTCAGGCGTGAGCTCACACCAGTGCGGTGTCGATATTCCCCGCGGCGCCGGACACCTGCCGTGGCTGAGCTGCGAAGCTGGGTACATGAGTTCTTCGCAGGCGGACGCGGCAGAGTCAGCTGTCGTGGTGCGGCGCAGCGCACGACGTCGAAAGACGATCAGCGCGCGCCGCGAAGGCGACAGCATCGTGGTGATGGTGCCGGCGGGGATGCGTCGGTCCGAGGAGCAGCGTGCCGTCCGCGAGACGGTGAAGCGATTGCTTGACCGCACAGCAGAGGGAACTTCCGTCGATTCCGAGTCCCTGGGGCGCCGCGCCGAGGCCCTGGCGGTCCGCTACCTCGATCCGTTCACTGACGCTCCGGTGCGCCCCGCTGGCGTTCGGTGGGTGGCGAACCAGGAACACCGCTGGGGCTCATGCACCCCCGCAACGGGTCAGATCAGACTGTCGGACAGAATGACCACGATGCCGGACTGGGTCCTCGACTACGTGCTGCTGCACGAGTTGGCGCATCTGGTCGAAGCGAATCACACCGCCCGGTTCCATCAGATCCTCGAACGGTTTCCCAAAGCCGCGAAGGCGCGCGGCTTCCTCGAGGGGTGGCAGGCAGCCCTCAGTCGCCCTCAGACTCCTCGGTGAGAAGCTTCTGCAGTTCGGCGTCCAGATCGTCACCCGGCCGGAGTGCAGGGTCGGGATTGACGTAACCCAGGGGATCGTCCAAGTCGGCAGCGGTGGGCATCAGATCAGGGTGGTGCCACACTGCGTCACGCCCGCCGGTGCCGCGCTTACCACGGAGCGCAGCCCACAGGTTGGTGGCATCCCGCACCCGGCGGGGTCGTAGTTCCAGCCCCACCAGAGAGGAGAACACGCTCTCGGCCGGCCCGCCGCTGGCACGGCGGCGGCGCAGCGTTTCGGCGAGCTGCGGCTCGTCCGGCATCCAACGGCCCGCGGCCTGGGCAGTCACGTGATCGACCCAACCCTCGATCAGGGCCAGCAGGGTCTCCAACCGTCCCAGAATCTCCAACTGTTCGGCGGTGCGAGCCGGTTCGAACAACTTTCCCTGCAGTTGCTGGGACACCTCGGCGAGCTTTTCGGGCGTGAAGTCCTGCATCGACTCGATGTCGATCGATTCCTCCAGTGCGTGCCCGTCGATCCGGATCTCGCGAGCGTAGTGCTCCAACATCGCCAACAGCTGCGGACCGAGCCACGCGACGGACTCGAAGAGCCGCTGGCGGGCCGCTTCACGAAGAGTGATGTACAACAGCACGTCGTCCGAGCTCACGTCGAGCCCGTCGGCGAAGGCAGCAATGTTGGTGGGAAGCAACGCCACCTGTGAGGTTGACAACAGTTGGACACCGATCTCGGAGCCGGACACCACCTCGCCGGAGAGCTTCCCGATGGCCTCGGCCAACTGCATCGAGTACATCTGTGACGCCATCCGGTCCAGCATCGGGGTCAGCATCTGGGTGAGCCCGGCCAACTCCTGCGGCGCGTCGCCGGTCTGCTCGGTGAGCATCCGCCCCATCGCGCTGGCGATGGAGGTGACGATCGGTTCGGTGATGCGCTGCCAGGCGGAGAAAGTCTTCTCCACCCAATCGGCCCTGCTCCACACGACGGGTTGACTTTGCAGCGCCGGGAAATCGCTGGCTTCGTCCAGCCAACTGTCCACCAGCCGTAGCGCGTCGGCCAGCCCGTGCTGGGAAGCGCGCGATGGTGTCGGGTCGTCCCCTTGGAGGGAGGCCACCCTGCGCGCGGCCTGCCGGGTCTGTTCCCACGGAATGCCGGTGCTGCCCGGTGCCCCTGGGAAGATGCCCATCGCGCCCAGCCGGGACTGCATCTGCTTGATCAGAGCCTCCAGATCCACCTGCCCGTCGGGGCCGAGGTTGATGCCAAGTTGGCGCAGCATCTCCTCCATCGGGTTGCGGTCCCCATCGTCTCGGGGATCGGAGGATGACGGTCCGTCGCTACTCATGGCTGCTCCTGTTCGACACGATCTCAGCTCTTCCGACAACGAGCCGATAGGCTCCATTGTTCCCCATGGCACCAATCGTGAGGTGCGCCGTGGGGCATCGGGAGTTGGTTGTCCCCTCACGGTAGGGTGATGCGCATGACTGCCGTGCTGCGTCGGGCTCAGATCACCGAGGATGTCCTCAGTGTTGACACTGCCCTGAACGATGTGCACGATTCTGCTGTTGGTGGGGTGGCGATCTTCGTCGGCGTTGTGCGTGATCACGACGGGGGACATGCCGTATCCCGGCTGGACTACTCGGCGCATCCTGATGCGGAGCGCCGGCTGGCTGACGCCGCGCAAAGGATTGGAGTGGCACACGACGTGGTCGCTGTTTCTGCGGCGCACCGGGTCGGACCGCTGTCGGTGGGGGACCGGGCGGTGGTGCTTGCGGTCGGAGCTGCGCACCGCACCGAAGCCTTTGCCGGTTGCAGGGCGCTGATCGAGGACATCAAGCGGTCGGTGCCGATCTGGAAGCACCAGTTCGACGATGTCGGCAATGCGGAATGGGTGGAGCTGTGACCAGGCAGAGTTGGACAGCGCTCGTCTCTGCCGTGTGTTTCGTTCTGTTGGCGCTGGCACTGGCGCTGTTCCAGATCCCTTTCGTCGCATGGGCTCCAGGGCGAACGGTGAACGTGCTGGGGAAGGGCGCCGACAACACTGCTGCGATCGCGATCACCGGCCTGCAAACATATCCAGCAACGGGGAAGTTGTTGATGACCACCGTCTCGGTGACTCGCGCCGATTCTCACCTCAGCCTGCCGGAGGGGTTGTTCACCTACTGGATGCCGAATCGTGACGTCTTGCCGCGCGGCTACATCTACCCTGCTGGCAAGTCGCCGGAGGAGGTGCGGGCCGAGGAAGTGCGCATGATGGACACCTCACAGCGTGACGCGGTCGTCGCCGCGCTCCGTGCCGCCGGTCAGCCGGTGACCGAAGTACCGGTGGTGCAGAGCGTCGTGCTGTCCGGCCCGGCGTTCGACAAGTTGCAGCCCGGCGACCTGCTGCAGGGCATCGACGGCGAAGCCGTCCAGACACCACAGGACGTGGAACGTATCGTGACGGGCCGATCCGTCGGCGACGAGGTCAAATTCGCCGTGCTGCGCGCCGGATCCCCGGTGGAGGTGACGATCACGACCGTCTCGTCGAACGACGACACCAAAGTGCCCCGGGTGGGCGTGGGTTTCAGCGTCGGCTACAAGTACTCGGCGAAGGTGACCTATGGCATCGACCAGAAGATCGTTGGGCCGAGCGCCGGTTTGATGTTCTCACTGGGCATCTACGACATGATCACCAAAGGCGATCTGGTCGCGGGACGCACCATCGCCGGTTCCGGCGAGATCCACACCGATGGCAGCATCGGTTCCATCGGCGGCATCCAGGAGAAGATCGCCGGAGCGCTACGCGACGGTGCCAAGGCCTTCCTGGTGCCGGAGGGGAACTGTGCTGACACCGAAGGAGTGAACACGTCGATGCCCCTGGTGAAGGTGTCCAACCTGAAGGATGCGATCGCGGCACTGGACTTGTTGAAGCAGCCCTCGGGTGCGACGAAGGTTCCCACGTGTTGAGCCCTGACCACAGCGCCTTGGTGGCTTCGCTGGTGGAAGTCGAGCGCCATGTCGGCGCGTCCGGATGGGACCAGCCGTCACGGCTGTTCGCACTGGTGCGCACCGCTGACCTGATCGCTGCTGAGCCGCAGCTGGCCAACCAGCTGGGTGCTGCCCCACCTGACGGTTTCTCGTCGGTGGAGCAGGACGACTTCCATCCCGGTGCCGATGTATTGGGGGCACTGCAGCGGATCAGCTGGCCCGAGACCGTCGCCGGCTGTGTGATGGTGGTGGAACGCTGCTTCCTGAGCAAGGAACACGAGGACGACATTCCCGACGATGACACCGCGACCGACTACGTGGCCAGCCACCCCGACAAGCAGGACATCCGGGTGGTGGTTGGTGCGCTGCGGGATGGCAGCAGCCACGGAGTGGCACGGTTGATGAGCTCACCTGACGAACTGCTTGGCGGCGACAACCTCGTCCCCGGCCTGTCTGCTGGTGTGCTGGGTACGCTGCAATGAACGACACGAACTGAACAAGAGGACTTCCCCGTGACTGAGACTCTCCGAAGCCCCGCGAACACCGGCCGCAACTGGTGGCCGCTGGCTGCTGGTGTGGCCGCCGTGGTTGTGGCGTTCGCCATCTTCGCCCGGATCCGCACCGATTGGCTGTGGTACACCTCGATCGGATTCCGCACAGTGTTCACCACCCGACTGGCGACATCGGTGGTGCTGTTCGCAATCTTCGCTGTCGTGATGGCCGCGTTGGTGGCTGCGAACCTGCTGCTGGCACAGCGGCTGCGACCGCGGGTCCGCAGCGCGGAACCGTCACAGCTGCTTGACCGCTTCGGCGACATCATGGATCTTCGCCGGGTGTCGTCGGTGGTGATTCCGGCGGTCGTACTGGGGCTGATGGCCGGCGTGTCCGCGGCCAGCCAGGTGGACACCTTCCTCGCCTGGCGCCGGGGCACCAGCTTCGGTTTGAACGACCCCTACTTCAACCGCGACGTGTCCTTCTACATCTTCGACTACCCCTGGTACCGCTACGTGCTCGGGTTCCTGATGACCGCCTTCGTGGTCTCGACGCTGGTTGCTGCTGTGGCGCACTTCGCGATGGGAGCGTTGCGCAGCTACCGGGTGGTGCCGACGGAGAATGGCCAGCCGCGACTGATTCGCCAGGGTGCCCCGATGGGTTCGGCTGCTCAGGTGCACGTCTCGGTGCTGATGGCCGTCGTGTTGGTGATCTATGGCCTCTCGAACCTCTTGGATCGCTACGGCTTCTCGGTGACCCAGAACTCGCTGTTCACCGGCATAAATTACACCGACGACAATTCCCGGGTGATTGCGAAACTGGTGATGGCGGCCATTTCCTTCATCTGCGCGGGGCTGTTCGTGGCGAACGTGTGGCTGCGCCGGTGGCGCATCCCGCTGATCTCACTGGTTCTGATGCTGGTGTCATCGATCATCATTGGTGGCATCTACCCGGCGATCGTGCAACGTTTCAACGTGAGGCCGGACGAGCCGATCAAGGAACGCCCCTACATCGAAGAGAACATCAAGGCGACCCGTGCTGCGTTCGGCATCGAGGAGGTGAAGATCCAGAACTATTCCGCAAAGACCACCACCAGCGCCGGGCAGCTACGCGCGGACGCGGCGGCGTTGCCCGGCATCCGACTGGTGGATCCGGTGATCGTGCCACCAGCATTCGAGCAGTTGCAGCAGGTTCGTGGCTACTATGCCTTCCCCAAGGTGCTGGATGTGGATCGCTACACGATCGACGGCCAGTTCACCGACGCCGTGGTGGCAGCCCGTGAGCTGGAACTCGAAGCATTGCCAGATAACAGCTGGAACAACTTGCACACGGTATTCACCCATGGCTACGGTCTGGTCGCCGCCTACGGCAACCGGTGGAACGGCGACTCGCCGGCCTGGATCTCTGGTGACATCCCGACCGTGGGTGTGCTGCCAGAGCACGAACCACGGATCTACTTTGGTGAACGGAGCGAGAACTTTGCGGTCGTCGGCGCGCCAGCCGGCACCGATCCGGTCGAGCTGGACACGCCCGGGGGTGGCGACCAGGGCGCCGAGAAGCGCAACACTTACGACGGCAAGGGCGGCGTTGCGATCGGCAACTGGTTCACCCGGACGCTGTACGCGCTGCGTTTCGCTGATATCAACCTGCTGCTCAGCAACCGTGTCAACAGCGAGTCGAAGATCCTCTACGACCGTCAGCCGATCGAGCGGGTGCGCAAGGTGGCCCCATGGTTGACGGTGGATTCCGATGCCTACCCGGCAGTGGTGGACGGCCGGATCCTGTGGATCGTTGACGGCTACACCACGTCCGGCAACTACCCCAACTCCACCCAGTTGGATCTGCGGACCGCCACCTCGGACTCGTTGGCTGACCAGCGGATGATCCAGTTGTCGCAGCCGGTGAACTACATGCGCAACTCTGTCAAGGCAGTCGTTGATGCGGCCGACGGCACCGTCACCCTGTACCAGTGGGACGAGGAGGACCCGATCGTGCGCACCTGGATGAAGGTGTATCCCGGAACGGTGCAGCCGAAGTCGGAGGTCTCGGTACAGCTGCTGGAGCATCTGCGGTACCCGCAGGACCTGTTCAAGGT
>JAGXHS010000149.1 GCA_024636075.1 Propionibacteriaceae bacterium | reverse complement strand
GCGGGAGGTGGAGGACTTCGCCGAGCTCACCCGCTCCTACCTGCGCCGCGCCGCCGCCGGCGGGGTGATGCACGCCGAGATCATGTTCGACCCGCAGGCGCACGTCGGGCGCGGCGTGCCCCTCGGAGCAGTGGTGGAGGGCATCGCTGCGGGGCTTGCCGACGGTGAGCGCGAGTTCGGCGTCACGTCCGGCCTGATCGCGGCCTTCCTGCGGGACAGGCCCGCCGACGAGGCCAACGCCGTGCTGGACGAACTGCTCGCGGTCGACGCGCCGATCATCGGGGTCGGGCTGGACTCCGCGGAGGTCGGCTTCCCGCCCGCCCCGTTCGCGGACGTGTTCGAACGCGCCCGTGCGCTCGGGCTCCACCTCGTCGCCCACGCCGGCGAGGAGGGCCCGCCGGAGTACATCACCGCTGCCCTGGACCTGCTCGGCGCCGAGCGCGTCGACCACGGGATCCGCTGCGTGGAGGACACCCGGCTGATGGCGAGGCTGGTGGAGGAGCGCGTGCCGCTCACCGTGTGCCCGCTGTCCAACGTTCGGCTGCGGGCCGTGGACTCCCTCGCGGCGCACCCGCTCATGGAGATGGACTCCCGCGGGCTCCTCGTCAGCGTGAACTCCGACGACCCGGCCTACTTCGGCGGGTACGTCGACGACAACTACGCCGCGCTCGCCGCCCAGTTCGCCCTCGGGCGCGACGACCTTGCTGCCCTCGCACTCAACTCCGTGGAGTCGTCCTTCGTTTCGCTGGCCGCGAAGGCCGAGATGAGGGCCGCCGTCGAGGAGTGGCGGACCGCGGGCTGAGACGCCAGCGTTCACCACCGCCGCCCCTGTCGAAGCAGCGTCTCGTTTGCGGCACTACAGGAAATGGGGTGCGGCGTCCTCGACTGATCGCCGAGAATGGAGTTGTGCCTGACCTGCCTGACCTTGAGGTCCCCCGTGCGAGCCGCGGCTCTGAGCGAGGCACGCCGGAGCATGCCCGCAGCCAGGTCCGGGATGGATTGCGGGATCGCGGCGCAACACCTGACTGTTGTCGAACGACGAGCCTCATGACGGGGTGGCTTCGGACCTGCATGGTCGTCTCCCCACCGCGTGACGGCGGACGTCCAGGACCAGTGCCAGTGAAGGGTGCGACATGAAGGTTGTTCTCCTGGGGGCGTCCGGGAACGCCGGTCGCGAGATCGCCAGGCTGTTGGGGCCCAGCCTCGCGTCCGAGGACGAGGTGGTGCTGGCAGGGCGCGATCCCGAGAAGCTGGCCGTGACGTCTGCCGTCGTTGCCGGCCCTGCTCGCGTGAGCGTCGCCATCGTTGACGCCACTCGCGCCGCTGAGGTGCGGGACGTGGTGGCGGGTGCCGATCTGGTCGTCGTCACCGTGAGTCGACCCGACCTGGTCGGCGAGCTGGCTCGCATCGTCCTGGACGCCGGGGCCGACTGGTTCGACACCCTTCTCTGCACCCGGACGAAGTGGGACGCGTTGCGCGCCCTGGAGCCCGAGATCAACAGGTCTGGACGCTGCTTCGTCACCGACGGGGGCTTCCACCCCGGCCTTCCCGCCGCCCTGGTGCGCCGGGCGGGAGGTCAGTTGGACGACCTGATTGAGGCCGACGTCGTCGGCGCCATGAGGTTGGACTGGCGCGCCGACACCCTCGCCGACTCGACGGTCTCCGAAATGATCGGCGAGTTCACGCACTTCGACATGACCACCTGGACCGAGGGCGAGCGGCGGAAGCTGCGCTGGTCCCAGTGCCCGACCATCGACTTTGGCCCGCCGATCGGGAAGAAGAGTTGCGTCCCGATGCCGTTGCTGGAGATGGACGCTCTGCCGGCGCTGTTTCCCGGGCTGCGTCGTTGCGGCTTCTACATCGGCGGGTTCAGCACAGCCATGGACTATGTGGCGCTCCCGATCCTGATGGTGATGAGCAAGGTGCCAGCCCTTCGCTCGGCGACCATCAGGCTGACCCGCTGGTCGATGGGACGGCTGGCGAGCTACCCGCCACCTCACCGACTCGTCGTCCGGATGGAGGCCACCGGGCAGCGGAACGGTGGTCCCGCCACGGCCACCGTGAGCGTGGCTGGTGATGACGGATACCTGCTCACGGCCGCGCCTGCGGTCGCCTGCATCCGCAGGGTGCTCGGCGGGAGCATTCGCGCGCCGGGCCTGCACCTGCAGGCGCACCTCGTGGATCCCGAGCTCTTTCTCGCCGACCTGGCTGCGTTCGGGCTGGAGGTCGAGACCCGGGTCGAACCGGCCTGATCGCCGCAGGGGTCAGCGCCGCAGGCGCGAACGCGGACTCTCGGCACGATCGACCGCACCGGGCGCGGCAGATGCGCACGTTTCGGACCACTCGCCACGCGTTTGCGTTCATCTGCGTGGAGCCCGGCATGCGCCAGCGCCCGCTGCGGACGGTCAACAACCGCCTTGGGACGGCGTGCGCCCCAAAACCCAACACCGCCGTCCAATCGCCCCGCCGATCCCGGCCGCCCTCACGATCGGGCAGGTCGAAGACCACCAACCTGCTCGCGACGTCCTCGCCGTCGTAGCAGCCTTGTCCAGATTTCCCTTCGTACGGAGGGAGCCCGGCTGATGATGACCGTCCCCAAGCGCGTGCCATGTTCGGGTATCGAACACTTTGGTGGGTACCTTCGCGGAACGAAACCCCGAGTCAGGATCCCCGCCGCGATGGCAGCACCCGCAGACCGCGCCCGGCCATGGTCTCCGCCACCCAGCCCCGCGTCAGCGACGGCATCGGCGCCTGACGGCACATCCATCATCCGATCAGAGCCACCACGGCAGGAAACCTCTGGACACGGATGGCAACGTAGGCACTCGCCATCCTCTCCCCCACCGGGCCTCGGCCAAGGTGGCGGGGGCGCGGGTCAGGTCTCATGCTCAAACTCGTCGAGCCGCTTTTCGCCTACGTCACAGCCGATCTGCTCCAACGCTCCGACCACCGCAGCGGCCAGGCCTTCGAGGCCGAATCCGCAGATGGGTCAAGGCCTGGAACGAGGACCCCGCCCATTCATCTGGACCAAGAGCGCCTAACAGAGCCTGGCCTCACTCGGACGACTTCTACAACGAACTACCCGCGCAGGCCACTCGGAGGTGAATCGCCGTCGCCGGTGTCGCGAGACTCATTGCTGACGTTGTCAGCCTCATCGATGTAGTCGGCCATATCCAAGGAGATGACATCGTCGTCACCTCTTGTGGGTTCTGGGCGCTCCTCGGAATCCGCGTCCGCAAGCCACTTAGTCACGTCGAGCCCGTACTTCTCCGTCAGGAATCGGAGGCGGTAGATGCGCGTAGCATCTCTGATGGCCGTCTCCATCATCTGCACGCTGAGGCCCGCGAGCAAGACGGCGCCAGCGATGGGCACCGCTTGGGCCAGTCGCTTGTGGGTGAGCTTCCACCCCAACTTGGCGAAGACAGTCTGGAGCGCTCGCACCAGTCCGTCCTGCCCAAGCTGATGCCATGTCGCTCCGCGCATCATCTGCCCGGTCAGGTTTGTGAGCTCTCTGAACGAAGCAATCTTGGCTGCCGAGCCTGCCGATGCGGTGGAGTAGGCCATGATGCCCATGATGTACATTTCCTCATCAGGAAGGCGAGGATTGTACCCGTAGTTGACCGCCACCTCGGCAACCGACCGCCCGAGCAATGAGAGGGACGCGGCACTGTCAGCGGCGATCACCGCTGCTGTGCCGCCCGCTGTTGCGCCCCCTGAGACAGTCGCACTGACTTGGAGTCCGGTGATGGCCAAGGACGACAATGCGCCTTCCACTCCCGCTATCGACTGGTGCCGGAACCGGGGACGGGTTCTGTCCAGAAGCTCGAGGTCCTGCAGTCGCAGGACCTCGGAGGTACCAACTTCCGGGTGCTTCTTCTGGAGACGTCGTAGACGGCGATCCAACGACACCGAATGGACAGATCGCAGGAACACTTGATCGAAGAGGCCCCTGAACGAACGGACCATCAGTTCCTGTACCGGTTCAGCGAGTTGGTGGGCGAACTTGCTGGCTTGAGCGCTAGCGGGCACCCGCTCAAGGGCATCACCCAGACGCCGAGCCGCATTCGTGGCTCCATCTTTCGCCTTCTGGGCAATGCCATTCTTTCGTTCACCTTCCTGGTGAATAAGTGCGCTCCATGCCCTCTTTTCGTAGGCTGACATTCCCTCAAAGCTTTCCATGGGTTCATCATCGCCCGTCGACTCGAAAATGGACAAATGTGGCTCTTGGGACATCTGGTGGGGATCACGTGAGGCCGGCGGCGGCGAGGAGCAAGGTAGCGGTCCATCGTGGCCGCCGACATCGCTTCCAGCTCGGTGCGCACCCCGGACTGTAACCGTGCTGACCTTGCACCAGCTCGCCGGGCCTCCAGGGAGTCCAACAATGCCGGCAGCGACACCGCCAGGTACTTGCCGCACTGACCACCCGAGACAGCCCAGACCCGCCTCAGCACGCCGCGTGTCTGGAGTGCGTACTTCAGCGCCCCCGACCCTTGCGCCGATCCATCCGGGTGACCGTGGACACGGTCCGCCCTGCGGCCACCAACCGGCGTCGCATCACGTTCTCGCGGGACCAGCCAGTCACCGCACACACCTGACCGAAGATCTCTCCCTGTCCTTCTTGGCCGCCTTCCGGTACGCCGTCGCGTACTTCTTCGTGATCTCCACCCGGACACCCACCGACAATCCACCATTCACAACTCAGCATGCCCAGCCCCGCCCCCACTTTCGCGGGCAGTCCCAATTCAGGCACCACCGCAATTGAGCCACCATGCCCGTTTCGCGGGCACACTAACGTGAGCCTCGTCGGAATCGTGCAGTGCGGAGGAAGAGCGGTCCTGCTGCTCGACGGTGACACCGCTGAGGCGACGTTCGACCGTCTCGGTACGTCGGCGTCGTCGGGAGTGTCGAAGCCGGCGACGAGGCGCAGGACGGGGCTCGTGCCCGAGCCGGAGCACCCGAGCAGAGCGACGCACCCGCCGGCCTGGCCGTGATGGAACCATTTCCCGACGTGACCGGGTTTCGCACGTGCACAGGTAAGCCGCCGGTCAGACGGACCGGCACCTGACGGCACATCCATCATCCGATCACAGCCACCATGACAGGAAACCGCTGGACAATGGCACCGTCGGCACTCGCCCTCCGCTCCCCCACCGGGGCGTTCGCCGCACCGCCGTCCCGCGACACCCCTCCAGACCCACGCACTCCCCAACGAAAGGCACGCAGCATGACCGACATCGTGCAGAACCCGTTCACCATCACCCCCGGCACGGTGCAGCCCGGACAGCGCAGGGTCCGCGCGTTCAGCGCGGGGGACCTGGTGGCCGACGCCGTCGCGCCGCTCCTGGTGTGGGAGCACCCCTACTATCCGCAGTTCTTCTTCCTCGAGCGGGATCTGGAGGCCGAGCTGGAGCCCGCCAGCGAGGGGCCGCGCTCGAAGGTCCTCGGCCCGAGCGAATTGTTCGACGTCGTCATCGGGGAGCGCGTGCTGCCGAAGGCAGCGCGCCGCTTCCCCAAGGCCCCCACCGAGGCCATGCGGGAGGCGTTCACGCTGACCTGGTCCTCGTTCGACACCTGGCTGGAGGAGGACCAGGTGGTGTTCACCCACGCGCGCAGCCCGTACGTCCGCATCGACGCCCTGGCCAGCAGTCGCCACGTCCGCGTGGTCCTGAACGGTGAGGTGGTCGCCGACTCCAGCCGCCCCGTGGTGCTCTATGAGACCGGCCTCGGGCCGCGCTACTACCTGCCCCGGGTGGACGTCCGGATGGACCTGTTCACCCCCACCACCACCCAGAGCCACTGCCCGTACAAGGGGACCGCCTCGTATTGGAGCCTGGCGGTGGGCGACACGGAGATCGCCGACGTCCTGTGCGGGTATGAAACGCCGCTCCCCGAGGCCGCGAAGGTCGCAGGTATGGTCGCGTTCTTGCCAGAGAAGGACGCCGCGCTGGAGTTCTGGGTCGACGGCGTGCGAATCGGGTAGGACCCACGGGCGGAACGCAGTACCAACGCGGCCGCGGGCAACGGCGGGCGCCCGGGAGCACACTGTGCCAGCGTCACAGGGCATGTGGAAGATAGACATGTTGGCCAATCAGAACTCGGCGAGGGCTGGAGAACGCCTCTCCATCGACGCCCACGTCGGTGCGATGATTGGCTCGTTCACAAGATTGAAATGGTGGGGATGATGACACAAGCCGGCGACGATCTCATCCGGCAGACCACGGCTGGTGCTGTTCTCGGCACGGAACTCAAAGGAGCGTATGCGTGGCGTGGGATCCCGTACGCCGCACCACCGCTCGGCCCGTTGCGATTCCGAGGCCCACAACCGCCCGCGCCGTGGGACGGAGTCAGGGATTGCGCCCGGTTCGGGGCGATTCCCCTTCAGGGAAAGGGTCTCGGCATCCGATCTCGGAGGCAGTCGGAGGATTGTCTGACCATCAACGTGATGACGCCCAAGACGCCCTCAGACACCCCTCGACCGGTCATGGTGTGGATATACGGCGGGGCTTTCGCGGTGGGGGATTCGGCACAGAAGCTCTATGCGAACGAATCTCTTGCAGCACGCGGAGATCTTGTGCTGGTGACGTTCAACTACCGACTCGGCGCACTCGGTTGGGTCGACTTCTCGGCCTACAACAACGCCGATCGGACCTTCGAGACGAACGTGGGGCTGCGCGATCAGATCGCCGCGCTCGAATGGGTGCGGGAGAACATCCCGAATTTCGACGGCGATCCGGAGAAGGTCACTGTCTTCGGCGAGTCAGCCGGTGCGGTCTCGGTCACTACCTTGTTTGCCTCTCCGTCAGCTCACAACCTGTTCAGCGCCGGGATCGCGCAGAGCAGCGATCCCATGCTGACCCTGGACAGGCCGCACGCGAGCGAATTCGCGAGCTGGTTCGTCGAGGAACTGGGCGAAGATCCGACTGATGTCGGAGCGGTGCAACGGCGTCTCGATGCCACTGGTCCGGAGGATTTCGCCACAGCGACGGACCGAATGCTGAGTCGAGCCGCCGACGTCATGCCCGGCGTGTACGGAATGGGCCCGGTGATCGACGGCGACCTACTCCCCGTCAGCCCCACCGACGCCTTCCAAGCCGGTACGGCCACAGCGGTTCCGCTCATCATCGGCACCAATGAGCGCGAAGGGGCTCTCCTGCAGCTCGTCAAATCACTGCACCTCGGCTACAACAGCAGTCGTGCCGAGAAGGCCCTGGACTTGACTGACCCCGCCATCCGGGACCAAGTGCTGGGGTTGTATCGCGGCTATCCCAGCAGGTCCAGCCTCGCCGAGTTCTGCGGTGACCTTCATTTTGCGATTCCGAGCGGGCGGGTGGCGCGCGCACACGCCGCGTTTGCCCCTACCTGGGTCTACCGATTCGATGTCTCGACCCGGCTCCTGGATCTCCTTGGCTTCGGCGCGACTCACGGCACGGAGATTCCACTTGTGATGGGCGATACGCACTCTGCAATGGAACGCACGTTTGGCATCCTGGGCGGCGCGCGGGCGCGGAGGGCAGCCAGCATCCGGATCCAGGACCATTGGATCAGCTTCGCGCACAATCGTGTCCCGCTGGACTCATGGCCGCGCTACGACGCGGAGGACGGCAAAGTGATGATCTTCGACAGCGAGCGGGACCACGTTGACGTCAACCCTCGAAGCGACAGGTTCAACGCCTGGGGCGACTACAGCGGCTGGCAGGGGCTCCCCATCCCGGAGTCAAGCGGCCACCCCTCACATGTTGGGGGTTCTGTCGAATAGCGGACGAAGGGCCTCTCGCGAGAGCGTGCCATCGCTTCCTCGGGGAACCAGGCCTCCGCGCAACCCCGGATTTCATGTCCGGTCAAGTTCCGTGACCGGTTGCACCCCGACGACCAGCACCTTCCTTCGGCCGACCGGGCAGGCCAACCCCTTCCTCGCCAGAGCCACCCCGGCCGCCAAGGGAACGGGACGCCGCAGCCCGGCCAGGTCACCCGGGGCTGTAGCCATCAGTGGGGCCTTGATGCACTGGCCGCAGCCGAAAAGGGAGCGCTTCTCCCGGACACGCGCCACCCAGTCGCACGATGGAGTCACACCAACAGTCGGCTCCCTTGTTTACACGATCCGGTACCTCTCCGGGACGGAGAGCCCCTGCGTCGCAGTCCGCCTCTCGGCCACCAATTCCCTGAACCGGGCCAGCCAAGCCGGGGAACACGGACGAAATCTCGCAAACGATGTGTCCAGCGGCACGACGACTATTGCATGTAGACGTCGAGACGACGCGGTCCCGCCTTCAGCTACATCCTCGATTTTGACACCTTGCACCGACTGGTGGGGTCAGGCAGGACCAAGACCGTCGCACCTTGGTGGCCTGCGGCCGGCCACTCTTGAGGTGGCAACTTCATCGGACATGCAGGGTGATCGGATACCAACTCCGATGTCCGTCAATGACGATCAGGCTGCGCCAAGGGCTCGTTCACATGTGCCGACACGATACGCTGGACCGAAGCCACACGGGCTAAGACTTGATATTTCTGTGTGTCGGACCCGGTGACAAAGCCTTCGGCTTCAGGATAGGGGCCTTGATCTAGGTGATGATCGCGACAACACTCGAGTCTTTCCACACCGAGTTCGGGCGTCGTCCTGGTGAGTCTTGATCCGCAGTAGCTGAGAAGGGATGGAAACCATATGCAGGGATCTTTGCAACCCCTCGTAGAAATGTTCGCTGGGGGCGACAGGTGCTTGGTGGTTCCGGTGTATCAACGGAATTACGACTGGAAGCTCGAGAACTGTGCTCGGCTGTTTGACGACTTGGTAGAGATGAGCACGGAAGGACGGGAGACCCACTTCTTCGGTGCGATCGTCTTCAAGGACGAGGGGGGCGGCATGATCGGCGAATCCATCATTATCGATGGGCAGCAGCGCCTGACCACGGTGAATCTGCTCTTCCTTGCGCTGTTTCATGGTCTGCGCGCTGGCACTGTCTCGGGGAACCCCAACCTAGCGAACCGCATTCTTGAGGATTACCTGAGTTCCAAATATGCGGCGTCTGGGTACAAACTTAAGCTCAAGCCGGTCAAAGCTGACGCCAGCGCCTACTCGAAGCTCTTCGATGATGAGGAGCACTTCGATGAAGGGTCGAACGTCACGGCAAACTACACCTATTTCGCGAGCCGGATCTCCCGAGGTGAGCTAACCGGAGACGACATCTTCGATGCGATTCGCCGACTCCAGATAATGAAGCTGAGGTTAGAGCGCGATGATGACGCCCAGCTGATCTTCGAAAGCCTAAACTCGACTGGCCTGGACCTGTCCGAGGCGGACATGATCCGCAACTTCGTCCTGATGGGCCACAGCCGGCAGCGGCAGGAACGCCTATACGACAAATTCTGGAACCACATTGAGATCAACTGCGACTACGACACCTCGCGCTTCATCAGGCACTACCTGACGTCGAAGTTGGGCCGCATCCCGAACATGAAGCGCCTCTACGAGGACTTCAAGACCTATATCAAGCAGGGACAGAGAGAAATCCAAGACGCGTTGGCCGACATGCGCGACTACTCGGTCCACTTTCAGGAGCTACGCGAAGCGCGCACTGGTAGCGCGGCAGTCGATCGACTTCTGCGAAGGTACAACCTCATCGACCGCGAGGTGACGATGCCACTGCTGCTCCCTGCAATGGCCGAGTGGCGCGCAGGCACGATCACCGCGGCGGACCTCCTCGCGATCATCCGC
>JAGXHS010000148.1 GCA_024636075.1 Propionibacteriaceae bacterium | reverse complement strand
GGTTGGTGGAGTCCGGGACCACCGTCGGTGCGGGACTGCCCGACGGCGCTCGCAAACGGATGGTGCGGCTCCTCGCGGCGCGCGGCGTGGACGTTCGCACCGGGTGTGTGGTGCGCGAGGTCGGCGAGCGGCAGCTGGTCTGCGACGACGGCACTGAGATGTCCCATGATGTCGCCCTGCTCGCCACCGGGCTGGCGGCGCCGCCGCTGCTGGCCGAGCTCGGGCTCGGCGACGGGCGCGGGGTGCCGGTGCGGGCAACCCTCCAGCATGGTAACCGAGACGACATCTACGCGGTGGGCGACTGTGCCCTGTTCCTCCCGCATCCGCTGCCCCGGGTCGGTGTGCACGGGGTGCGGCAAGGTCCAGTGCTGCAGCGCAGCCTGCTCGCGCGTGTTCGCGGTGAGCCGCTGCCGGTGTACGAGCCGCAGCGCCGTGCACTGTCGATTCTCGATCTCGGTGACGGGGTCGGTCTGGCCGTCTGGGGACGCTGGTGGTGGTACGGCTCCGGGGCGCTGCGACTCAAGCGCTTCATCGATCGACGGTGGCTGAAGACGTATCAGGAGTGAGGCTCCCGTCTCGGCTTACTCCGTAGTCAGATGGGCACTGGATGCAGATGGATGGACACGGTCACCGGACTGACAGCGCCTCCCCCCTCCCAGATTGAGCGGCTTGTCATACCCTGACCCTGCCCACCGTCCCGGCGGTGGCAGGATGGGGAAGATGTACCCCACCTACGTTCCCGACCCCAACCGCTACGACGGCCGCATGCCCTACCGACGCTGTGGGCGCTCCGGCCTACAGCTGCCCCTGATCTCCTTGGGCCTGTGGCAGAACTTCGGTGACGACAAGCCGATGGCGACCCAGCGCGCCATCATTCGGCGGGCGTTCGACGCCGGTATCACCCACTTCGACCTGGCCAACAACTACGGCCCGCCCGACGGTCAGGCAGAGATCAACTTCGGCACTATCCTGAAGCAGGATCTGGCGCCGTTCCGCGATGAGCTGGTCATCTCGTCCAAGGCCGGCTACGACATGTGGCCGGGCCCATACGGTCAGGGCGGCGGCGGCCGCAAGTATGTGCTCGCCTCCCTTGACCAGTCCCTGGCGCGGATGGGCTTGGACTACGTCGACATCTTCTACTCCCACCGCTTCGATCCGGACACCCCCATCGAGGAGACGATGATGGCGCTGGATGCGGCCGTGCGCTCCGGCCGGGCCCTGTACGTCGGCATCTCGTCGTACTCGGCGTCCAAGACCCGCGAGGCGGCCCTGATCGCCCGTGAACTCGGCACGCCGTTGCTCATCCACCAACCCAGCTACTCGATGCTGAACCGGTGGATCGAGCCTGACCTGTTGGACGCCTGCGAGAGCGAGGGTATGGGCATGATCGCGTTCACGGCGCTGGCTCAGGGGCTGCTGACGAACAAGTACCTGCACGGAATCCCGGAAGACTCCCGGATGGCCAGGGACGGCAGCCTCTCGAAGGACCAACTGAACGAGAAGACCCTCACGCACATCAAGGCGCTGCAAGCGATCGCCGAGGAGCGCGGCCAGGAGCTGGCGCAGATGGCGCTGGCATGGGTACTGCGGGACGAGCGGATGACGACGACGCTGATCGGCGCTTCATCGGTGGCGCAGCTGGAGTCCAATCTAGGCGCCCTGCAGAACCTGGCCTTCACCGATGGCGAGTTGGCCCGCATCGACCAGCACGCCAAGGACGCCGGCATCAACCTGTGGGCCGAGTGGACCTCGGACTGACTTCAGGGTGCGGCTGGATCCATGCGGGGATGACTGATGCCCGGAATCGCGGTCCAGCCGCACCCTCCCGGCACGGTCCACGGGAAGTGAGGAGGACGGCCCTGGTGTGGCAGGTCAATGGGCTGCCGGGGCAACGATCTTCCTCGGGACAGGATTGGCGCAGCTCGGCGACTTGATGCCTCTACCGGGCATGACGTAACCATCGTGGTCGACTGGCGGCGGAATGGGACAGCCCCGCCTCGCGGAAAGGTCGTTGGCCATCGGAGGACCGATGGTGCCGTCTTCCCTCGTGATCGGTGGCCGGGCCTCTCTCGCGGCTGTCGAGGTAGTGCCATGATGGTGACGTGGAGACGAGCGTGCTGCGTACCTGTCTCGGTCTCGTGGAAGTCGCGCTCAGCGGTCCGAAGGGCGGAGCCGTCGTGCTGGTCTTTCCCGGCGGGCACACCACGGCGTCCACTCCGCTGGGCACGGACCTCTATACCGATCTGGGTTATCGGGCGCTGACCTTCTCGAGGCCGGGCTACGGCCGTACCGAGGTGGGGTTGCTGATGGCGGCCGAGTTCGTTCCCGCCGTCGCAGACGTCTGCAACCAACTGGGTATCACCAAGCCGGCCGCCACCGTGGGGGTCAGCTTCGGCGGGCTCCAGGCGGCAGAGGTGGCCGTGTTGCTCCCACACCTGGCTCCTCGGCTGGTGCTGCACAGCTGCGCTCCCTCGACGCTGCCCTTCCCCGACACCATGCTTGAAGGGGCGGTCGGTCGCCTGGCTTTCGCTCCCTGGGCCCAACGACGCACCTGGCGTGCCGTGCGTGCCCTGACCTCCTCGGACAGGGGCCTACGCCTGATGATGTCGACGTTGTCGACGGTGCCGAGTGCCTCGTGGTGGGAAACCTGGATGCTGGACGATCGGGCGTCGG
Source organism: Propionibacteriaceae bacterium (assembly GCA_024636075.1). Lineage (GTDB taxonomy): Bacteria > Actinomycetota > Actinomycetes > Propionibacteriales > Propionibacteriaceae > JAGXHS01. The sequence continues at coordinate 5,356 of JAGXHS010000148.1, read as the reverse complement.
CGAGGAAGACCTTCGCCGCGATGGACTCCGGCTCGGGATTCGTGACCGACCTGCGCCAGGGTCAGGCCACCAGGTCGCGCTACCGCGAGGCGGTTCTGCGATCCGTTGCGTGCCCGACTCTGGTGACGGCGTCGCGCCACGATGGCGGCGTGAGTTTCGACCACGCCGAGAACCTCGTCCGCAAGATCCCCAACGCTCGGCTCGTCGAGACAAACGCGCACAGCCATTTCTACTGGCTGGGCCCTGACCGACCGGCCCTATCCACGGCCATCCATCACTTCATGAGCGAGTAGTCCGGCATGCGCAAACGTCACTGTCGGGACATCGAGCCCACCTGACGGTTCGTTCGGGTCGGTGCCTCTCCCGTGGTCAGATGACCTCCCCTCGCACGGTCGACAAGCGGCGGAATGCCGCAGCCTATCGAGACTGGTCGGACGATCGGATCGCGACATGGAAGTTCGCGTGTCAGCCGCGATGTGACTTTCCAGTCCTTCCGAAACCGCCTCGAATGTGCAGCCGTTCGGTGATTTCGGAGGACAAAAGGTACTAGGATCCTTGCAATTTCACCGATAGGAGTGGGCGGATGTTCGGTTCACAGGCGCTGGAAACGGCCATTGGTCTGGCCCTGCTCTTCTTCGTTCTCGCTACGGCCACCTCAGCCTTGGTGGAGTTGGTGTCGAAAAGGGTGAAGAAGCGGCACCGGGACCTTGAGCACGCCATTGGAACCATGTTGGCCGGTGGTGAGGTGGATTGGACCGGTTCGGGAACCCTCGACGCGGCATTCCGGGGTACCACCATTTACCGTTCGGCGGAGGCGGCAGCGGGAAAGGCAGGGGTTGCGTACATGTCTGCCAAGTCGTTCGCCGACGCGGCCGTCGAAGTCGCCCGAACCGCCGAAAACATCCCACCGGGTTTGGCCACAAGGATGGGGGAGATCTACGCCGATGTCGGCAGTGATCTGCTGCGTTTCAAGGCTGGACTCGAATCGTGGTTCGACGAGACCATGACGGGCGTCGAGAGCCAGTACAAGAAGTGGGCAACAACGTGGTTGTTCTTTGCCGGGCTGGTTCTTGCAGTCCTCGTCAACGCGAGTGCGACCGACGTGGCTCGTGACTTGTGGAATGACGAAGCGACTCGGGCTGCGGTCGTCGCCGCTGCAGAGTCGAGCGTGAGCGCAGGCCAGGAAGCCACGAAGATCCAGGACGTCGCCCGCACCACCGACTCGCTCAAGGAACTGAAGCTGCCCGTGGGCTGGTCGGAACCAGTCTTCGATGACTCACACACCGTTGGCTGGTGGGCTTCCCACATCGTGGGTTGGCTCCTCACTGGTGCGCTGCTGATGCTTGGCGCTCCGTTCTGGTTCGACCTGCTGAGCCGCTTGGTGTCTCTCCGGAACGCAGGAAAGCCACCAGAGAACGCGCCCAAGGACACCGCCTCGGCGTCGGCCGCGGTCATCCGGGCGAAGGCGACACCCAGCCGCTCTGCGGCCGCCGCTCCACTCGCACAGGCGGGGTTCCGCGAGTTCTTGGGCGCGGTCCCGGCACCATCCACACTTCCCGCGCTCGGCGACCCACCGTCCGGGACAGCGGGAGCAGTGGTTCGCCGCCTCGCAGGAAGGTGAGTCTGTCAGTGCCCGTCGCGACAGCACCCAACGGGCCATCCCCGATCAGCTGTGAACGTCAGGTCGCAAGGATCCGTGCGGCGGGAAGGTCGAACGGCGGCACCCGCCCGGCGAAAGCAGGCAAGGCCCGTTCAGGTGCGCGGCACGTGGGACATCCTGGATGAGCACTACATCTCGCAACGGACGCACGATTCATGTTGGGACTGAAGGCTTGCTGACGGGTTATCTCGGTGCCTTTCGACTGGAGGGCGGCCGCACCTTCAACTACCGCCGCGCACGGGCTCCCTTGTACCGTGTGGCGTGTATCGTGCGCTTGTGTCACGCGAGCAAACTCACAGCAAAGCGACGTTAGTGCCAGGGCGTCTTTCGAGTATTCTGTTCTGGCTGCCTCTCGCTGTGGTGGTTGGCCAGTCCGTGCTCTACCTGACCTACCTGAATGGGTACCTCTGGAGCGTCGGCGAAGACGGAGCGTATGAGTGGGCGACCTTCGCCGCCTACGCGATCGCAGTTCCCGTCACTGGAATCCTCGCATGGCGTTGGCTCCGTCACGGCTTTCGCCTGAGGGGGGCCGCGTATCTGGTATTCACCCTCGGCTTGTTCTTCATAGCGGGTGAAGAAATCAGTTGGGGCCAGCGAATCTTCAATTTCGCGGGGCCCGAAGTCCTCGTGGAGCGCAACCTGCAAAACGAGGCGAACCTGCACAACCTGCTCGGACGCCTCGCACTGGAAGGCGCATACATCGCGTTGGGGATCTGGGGCATTGGGCTGGGCCGGGTAGTGGTGAGGCGAATTTCCTGGCTGCGGCCGGTCCACGCGTTCGCACCCGGCAGGGAGCTCTTCTGGTGGTTCTTCCCTGTCTTTGCCTACTACGTCTACGTGGATTACCTCGCCCCTGGCCTCGCGCTGGCGATCCCGGCGCTCGGAGAGAACGATCTGGCGCTGCCGCCGCGATTCCAAGAGCCAATGGAGTTCTTGCTCGGTGTCGGGTTCTTGCTCTTCGTGCTCACGGTCTGGCAACGGGACTCTTCGAGTCAACCGGGTAACCCTGCTGTGGGTGCTTGGGAACCAAGAACCAGTGCGAGCCGGGCGCCGCTGCAGAAACCCGGACTTGTGGACCAGGTAGCCCAGCGGGAACAGCCACCGCCGAAGTAGGCTGCTCCAGATGACCATCGAGTGCACCGAGCTCGACCGCCAGCACCGATTCGCGACCGAAGTGTCATGGCCGGTGCCGGGGGGCGAGCTGCGCTGCGATCCCCCCGGGGGGACGCTGCTCTCCTGGAACTGCGAGGTGTCCGTCAGTTGTCCGGCCCCGATCGTCGGCCCACTGATCGGGGCGGTGTCAGGAGCATCGGATCTGGACGGGGGCTCAAACATAGGCGCGGGGAAGGCCAGCAGTGATGACCAAGATTGAGACCGAGCACGGCGAGCTCCCGCTCTACGTCGCAACGCCGGCGGGCGCCGGTCCGTGGCCGGGCGTCGTCGTGGTCCACGACGTGGTGGGCATGTCCGCGGACCTACGGCGCCAAGCGGACTGGCTCGCCAGCGAGGGGTTCCTCGCGGCCGCACCCGACCTGTTCGCCCGCGGCGGACCGGGGAAGGTACGTTGCCTGATCGCGATGATCCGGGAGGTCCGCGCCAAGGCGGGCCGATCCTTCGACGACATCGACGCGGCACGGCAGTGGCTGACCGACCAAGAGGAGTGCACTGGTCGCGTCGGCGTGATCGGGTTCTGCATGGGCGGTGGGTACGCGCTCGTTCTCGCCCCCGACGGGGCGTTCGCGGCCTCCAGCGTGAACTACGGCACTGCCAGCAAGCAGGCATACAGCGCGGCATACCTGCAGGGTGCGTGCCCCGTGGTGGGCAGCTTCGGTGGTGCGGATCGGGCCGTGCGGGGTGGGGCCGCCCGGCTCGAGGCTGCTCTGACCGAGCTCGGTGTCGACCACGACGTCAAGGAGTACCCAGGAGTCCAGCACGGCTTCCTCAACGATCACCGCCCCGACGAGGTCCCTACCACCTTCCGCCTGTTGAACAGGATCTCCGGCAGTCCTTACGACGAAGGCGCGGCGACCGACGCCAAGGCGCGGATCATCCGCTTCTTCACCGAGCATCTCGCAACAGCGCAAAGCGGGTAGGACACTTCTTCCTCCCCAAGGTGCTGCGGTACTTCCGTTGCCCCCGGCTACGAGCGCAGGAGAGCGGCCAGACGTGAGCCGAGGTGTTCATCGCTCACGGCGGGCCTCCAGCGCTTCGGTCAACTCGTCGCGCTCGACGGCTTTGAGGTGGCCCAGCGCTCATGACGCGTGAGCGACTCTGTGCCGTCCCGGAATGGGCGTCGCCGGTCCCCGGAACTGCCGGATGCTCAGGCGAGCCTGAGCTTCGCCAGCGAAGCGGGAGCACTACCCCCGCCCACATCTGGGGTGATCTCCAGCTCCAGCACATCGACCCCCTGTAACTCGACGTGGTGATTCTCGACCTGTTCCGTCGAGCCCCCGGGGCTGAAGTTCCATTGCTGCCGGACGACCTCCCGGAACTCGTGTCCGCCGTCGGACGACCAACGGATCACGTACTCCTGGGTGTGCTCGGCAGTGGTCTCACGGAACTGGAGCCAGATCCGGTGCAGGGCCTGCGGCGGGTCGAAGAGGAGCCGGATCGTCTGAGATCCCGGCCCCGCCGCACGCCAACCCGGGCCCTCGCCCGGGAGCAACGCCGACTCAATGGGCCAGGCCGGGTCTTCCGAGGTGATCTCGACCTCCACCAGGGGCTCGAGGTCCAACCAGTCGCCGGTGGCCGGCGTGTCCTGGATCGAAGGAAGTATTCGCTTGCGCATCAGGGCGGCTCCTCTTCCCGGGCCTCAGCCCGAAACGCTGACAGACGTCGCGTCCTAAAGACCATTGTCGCACCTGACGGCAGCCACGACCAGAACGGGACTCACCGGACGACGGCCGGTCGCAGCCGGTGACCCACCCGGCACAGAGCTGGATGAGAACCTCCGGTCGCGCTGGACAGCTGGTACTTTCCCCTGATGTCGAGGCCCGCGGGGTCTACCCACCCGTCGACGTCCTGTCCTCCCTGTCCCGGTTGATGAGCAATCGCGGAGCTTGTGGAATCTATCGGTACTCCGGATTGGGGTGTGTGGGATTGCCGAGATCCCAGTTGGTGGTCACGTTGCCGTGGGCGGGCAGGCCGCCGCTGTCCTTCAGCCGCCGGGCGGTGTGGAGCATGTTCCATGCCGCGAAGACGGTGTTACGGGTGGTCCAGTGGTTCTGCGCGCCGCGATTGTCGTCGAGGTAGGACGGACCGGGGCCGGCCTCGCCGACCCAGTAGGCGTCGGCCTGGGGCGGAATGGTGAATCCGATGTGGGACAGCGCGTACAGCATCTGGGCGGCGCAGTGCTTGCCTCCGTCCTCGTTTCCAGTGACCAGGACGCCGCCGACCTTGCCGTAGTAGGACCACTGGCCGGCCTCGTTCAGGTCACCTGACCATCCGTAGAGGCGCTCGATGACGAGTCTGGTCATCGAGGACTGGTCCCCGAGCCAGATGGGCGTGGCGAGAACCACGATGTCGGCAGGCTCGATCAGCTCGCGATACAGGTCGGGGAAGTCGTCGACATCCCAGCCCTGTGTGCGCATGTCGGGGTAGACGCCCGGCGGGATGGTGTGGTCGACGACCCGGATCGTGTCGACCCGTGCTCCGACGCCCCGCAGGACCCGGGAAGACACTTCGATCAGGCCGTCG
>JAGXHS010000147.1 GCA_024636075.1 Propionibacteriaceae bacterium | reverse complement strand
GGCAGCGTCAGATGTGTATAAGAGACAGGTGGCGAACCCCTCATTGAAGCTCTCGCTGGCACGGATTCGATCCAGGATCGCCGGGTCGATGGCTTCCTCGCTGTCGATGTGTCGCGCGTAGTTCTCGATCACCTCCGGCCAGGTGATCCACATCTCGTTCACCTGGCTGGGAAACTCGACGAAGTCCCGGGACACTGCCGTTCCGGACAGCATTGGCCAGTGGGCGTTGGAGAACAAGCCGTGCAGCGCATGACCGAACTCGTGGAACATGGTGCGCACCTCGTCGAGGGTCAGCAGTGTCGGCGCACCCGGCTCCGGGCGGGGAACGTTCAGGTTGTTGCAGATCACCGGGCGCTCGGCGAACAGGTGGCTCTGGTCGACGAGGTTGTTCATCCAGGCACCGCCACGCTTGGAGTCTCGGGCGTACACGTCGAGCAGAAAGAGCCCGATTGCTGTTCCGTCGGTGTCGAACACCTCGAAGATGCGAACCCACGGGTGGTAACCCTGCAGGTCGGTTCGCTCGCCGAACGTGACGCCGTAGAGCATCGTCGCTGCGTGGAAGACGCCGTCGAACAGCACCCGGTCGCATTCGAAATAGGGACGCAGAGCTGCGCTGTCGATGTCGAAGCGGCTGCGACGGATCTGCTCAGCATAGAACGGCCAGTCCCACGGCGCCAGCTCGAAGCCTGGCTGCCCGGATGCAGCCTGGGTCTCGTCGATCACCTGCTGCAGGTCTGTTGCCTCGCGTTCCAGATTGACCAACGCCGGGCCTGCCAGCGGGTAGATCACCTCTTCGATGGCCGCTGTGCTGCCGGCGGTCTGGTCCGCCACCGACGCCGCGGCATGGCTGTCGAAGCCGAGCAGCCCTGCCCGCTTCGCGCGTAGCGCCGTGATCTCGCGGACCACGGGGTTGTTGTCGCGATCGTTGCCGCGATTGGCCCGTTGCGCAGTCGCGGCGTATACCCGACGACGTGATTCCCGATTGGTGAGTCTGGCCAGGAAGGGATGTACCGAGTACAGCACCAAGGAGACGACGTACTTGCCCGCCAGTTGGCGATGAGCGGCGGCCTCGGCGCACGCGGACAGCTCTCCCGCGGACAACCCGTCGAGTTCCTCGACGTGGTCGAAGGCCACCGCAAGATCGGTCGTCTCGTGAAACAGGTTGATGTCGAAGCGGGTGGTGAGCTCGGCCAGTCGCTGGTTCATCGCGCTCAACTCCGCCTTCTGGTCGTCTCCCAACCCGGCGCCGGCGAGTTGGAACCGTACCAGGTAGCGCTCCACCAAGTAGCGCGACTCGTCATCGAGACTGTCTTCCCTGATGGCGGCGTGCACGGCTTCGACCCGGTCGTGCATCGTGCCGCTCAGCCAGAGTGCGTCGTGGTGAGCCGAGAGAATCGGCGCGAACTCGGTGTCAAGGTCACGCAACTGGTCATCGGAATCACTCGACAGCTTGTTGAAGAAGACCATCGCCGCACGGTGCAGGGTGCGGCCCGCACGCTCCAGCGCGGCGAGGGTGTTGTCGAAGGTTGGCGCCTCAGGATTGTTGGCAATGGCGTCGATCTCGTCCCGATGCTCTTCGATCCCCGCCAGCAGAGCCTCGCGATAGTGATCGGTCTCGATCCGCGCGAAATCGGGCAAGTGGTACGGCAAGCTGCTCTCGATCAACAAGGGATTGGTCATCCCCCCAACCTAGCGACCCGCTCAGTCACCCCCCGCTGCCCAACGCACTGGCGACGGACCAAGGAGGTCCCACCCGTCATTCGAAAAGGCTGATGTCGCCGGCGCCCTGGCGCAGCACCACCGGCTCGTCGCCACTGAGATCCACGACCGTGGTCGGCGTGTCAGACACGTCGCCGGAGTCGAGTACCGCGTCAACGCTGTTCTCGAGCAGTTCCTTGATCGCCCATCCGTCCGACAGCGGATACTCCTGGCCCGGCATGATGAGCGTCGAGGAGACGATCGGCTCCCCCAGTTCGTTCAGCAGTGCTCGCGCCGTGACGTGCTGTGGGATTCGCACCCCGACGGTCTTCTTCTTGGGATGCAACATTGCGCGGGGCAGTTCCCTGGTCGCGTTGAGGATGAAGGTGTATGGCCCGGGGGTACAGGCGCGCACAGCGCGGAAGGCGGGCGTGCTCATCTTCACGAACTCTCCCAGTTGGGCGAATTCGCTGACGACCAAGGTGAAGTGGTGACTGGTGTCGAGTTCGCGAATGCTTCGGATGCGTTCCAGGCCCTCCCGGTTGCCGAGCAGGCAGCCGAGAGCGAAAGCCGAATCAGTGGGCCACACCACGAGACCGCCGTCAGTGATGATCTGCGCCACCTGCATGACGGACCGGGGTTGTGGATTTTCGGGGTGCACGTCAAAGTACCTGGCCATGTGTCGACTATATGACACGCAGCGCAGCTGCTCCGGTGGCTCAGTCGGGAATCAGCTCGCCCTCGGCATGACCCTCGACAGCGAGGTGGTCCACTCCGATCAGACCGAGGAAGGTGGTGTCGGTGTGGCTGGTGGTGGTGACGATCAGAGTGCCAGCGTCGAGCTCGACGCGCCCGTCCAGGCTGCTGCGCCGGAGGACGTCGCGGGCTGATTCCAAGGCTTGGCGGGCGCCGGTGGAACCGGTGAGTCGCGCGCCGGCTGCGGCGTCGGAGCCGACGCGCACGGCCTGGGCGGCCACGACCTGTGCCCTACGGTGTTCGGCAAGTTGTGCGGCCCCATCCACCACGAGCCCGGCCACCAGGATCAGTGCAGCGAAGATGACGACGGTGAAGACGGAGAAACTCATCCCCCGGTGGTCGTTGCGGCTGCGCACGGTCCGATTCTGGCACATGTCGCGAGCACCTTCGCGGGCCATGCACAGCCGATAGTGTGGTTGCCACACGACTCGCGAAAGGCACTGTTCCATGGTGAAGAAAGTTGCTCTGTTGACCGCAGGCGGATTTGCTCCCTGCCTGTCATCGGCGATTGGAGGACTGATCCAGAAGTACACCGAGGTCGCTCCCGAAGTCGAGATCATCGCGTATCGGCACGGCTACCAAGGCCTGCTGGAGGGCGACATCCTCGAGGTCACGCAGAAGGTCCGAGACAACGCTGCGGTCTTGCACAACTATGGTGGCTCACCCATCGGCAATTCCCGGGTGAAGCTCACCAATGTCAAGGACCTGGTCAAGCGCGGTCTGGTGCAAGAGGGCGATGATCCGCTGAAGGTTGCCGCGGACCGGCTGGTGGCCGATGGGATCGACGTGCTGCACACCATCGGTGGCGACGACACGAACACCACCGCTGCTGATCTCGCAGCGTATCTGGCCGAGAACGACCACGGCCTCACCGTCGTGGGGTTGCCGAAGACCATCGACAACGATGTCATTCCGATCAAGCAGTCCCTGGGTGCCTGGACAGCCGCCGAGCAGGGTTCGGTGTTCGCGCAGAATGTCGTCGGCGAACACAATTCGGGCGCCCGGATGCTGATCATCCACGAAGTGATGGGCCGCCACTGTGGCTGGCTCACCGCTGCCACCGCTGCCGAGTACCGAGGCTGGGTGGACGCACAGGAGTGGTTGCCGGAGATCGGGCTGTCCAAGGAGGCATGGGACGTGCACGCGGTGTATGTGCCGGAAGCCGAGATCGACATTGCCACCGAGGCCGAGCGTCTCAAGAAGGTGATGGACGAGGTCGGCAATGTCACCATCTTCCTCTCCGAGGGAGCCGGGTTGGATTCGATCGTCGCCGAGATAGAGCGAGCCGGCGAAGAGGTGCCGCGCGACCCGTTCGGGCACGTCAAGCTGGACAAGGTGAACCCCGGGAATTGGTTCGCGGAGAAGTTCGCGGAACTGCTGGACGCCGAAAAGGTGATGGTGCAGAAGTCGGGTTACTTCTCGCGGTCAGCCGCCGCGAACGAGGCCGATCTCAAGCTGATCAAGCAATGCACTGACCTGGCCGTGGACTCCGCACTCCAGGGCACCTCCGGTGTCATCGGTCACGACGAGGAGAATGGCGACACACTGTGCGCGATTGCGTTCGATCGCATCAAGGGTGGCAAGCCGTTCGACATCCACACTGAGTGGTATCGATCGATGCTCGCCGCGATCGGCCAGCCGGAATCGGCTGCAGCGGTGGCGCACTGAGCGCTTGACCGGCTGACCGTCCCTCTTGGGCGGTCAGCCGCTGGCGGTGTCTTCCGCTGCCTTTTCCCGCTTCCGGCCGTCCCGTTCCTGACGGTCCCGTTCCTGACGGTCCCGTTCCTGACGGTCCCGATCCCGACGCTCCCGATCCCGACGGTCCCGGTCGGCTGCCACCCAGTGGCCCGGGACGGTCAGCGTGCTGGCCTTTCCGTGCAGGGGTGCGTCACTCGGGTTGTACACCCGGGCGGTCGCCGGTTGATTGGACGTCGCGATCCACGCGGCGATGAACAGGCTGAGCCGCGCGAACAGATTCAGGAACAGCATCAGCGTGATCACCGGCCCGAAGATGATGAAGGCACGGTTGCGCGCGAAGAGTTCAATCAATTGGCCAGCACCCACCTGTAGCAGGGCCAGCGACAGGCTCGCACCCAGTGCACCCAGCGCCAACGGCTGCCACGCCGTCTTGTGTCGCGGCAACACCCAGTAGAGCAGCGCGAAGAAGGCCCACCCCGTTGCCAGCGAGAGCGCCAACGACACCACTCGCAGCCACAGGCTCACCGCTTCCGGGTTCTCCAGACCCGCCCAGATCGGGATTTTCTCGGCCAGCCAGGAGCCAGCAGCATTCGTGATGAATGTGATGAACACGACGACCAGGGTGCCCAGCATCAGCACGAGATTGACGAACCACTCCGCGATGGGGTTGCGCCCCGGCTCAGGGATTTCCAACTCGGGGCGCCAGAGCGCCCGAACAGCCGCTTTCAGACTGCCCATCCAGCCGGAACCCGCCCATAGCGCCGACACCACACCGAAGAGGCCAATCGCCTGCCAGTCGTTCAGGTACTTGTCGATCCACTGCGCGACCTGGTCCCCGGCGGTGGCCGAGGCCAGCTGTGCGTTGAGCAGGTTCTTGATCTGGCTCAACCACTCCGGTCGGAACACGGTGAGGGTCCAGCCCAACGAGGAGAAGGCAAACATCAGGATCGGTACCACCGCGAGGATGGAGTAGTACGTGATGCCGCCGGCGAGCTGGTTGCCCAATCGGCTCGTGTATCGGGAATAGGCGCGCCACAGGTGTGCCGGGATGGGGCGCCGCGCCACGCGGGAGAGGACGCGATCAATCAGTGACACACCTACCCCCTCATTCTTCGAAGGACTCCGGCGCCGGACAGGAACAGACGAGGTTGCGATCACCGTAGACCTGATCGATGCGCGCCACCGCCGGCCAGTACTTTCCGGTGCCAGTCGCTTCGATGGGCCCGGTGTGCCGTCCCGCCGGGAACCCTGCCGTGCCACGCGAGTACGGATGTGGCCACTCGTCGGCAGTGACCTGGGCCAGGGTGTGCGGAGCGTTACGCAGCGGGTTGTCATCGGCTGGCCACCTCCCGCTCTGCACCGCGTCGATCTCGGCTCCAATGGCGATCATCGCGTCGCAGAACCGATCCAGCTCCTGCTTGCTCTCCGACTCGGTGGGCTCCACCATCAGAGTGCCAGCCACCGGGAAGCTCATCGTCGGGGCATGGAAGCCGTAGTCGATCAACCGCTTGGCGACATCATCGACGGTGACCCCGCTGGCCTTGCTGATCGAACGCAGATCGAGAATGCACTCGTGCGCGACCAGGTCGTGGAGGCCCGTGTAGAGCACTGGATAGTGCTCGCGCAGTCGACGGGCGATGTAGTTCGCGTTCAGTACGGCCACCAGAGACGCCTCGCGCAACCCGTCGGGCCCCATCAGGGCGAGGTACCCGTGGCTGATCGGCAGCACACCTGGCGAACCGTAGGGCGCAGCTGACACCGGCCCGTAGGAGCCCGTAGGGCCGGCGTGCTCATTGAGCGGGTGATTGGGCAGCCACGGGGCCAGGTGCTCCCGCACCCCGATCGGACCGACACCCGGGCCACCACCACCGTGCGGGATGGCGAAGGTCTTGTGCAGGTTCAGGTGGGAGACGTCGGCACCGAACTTGCCCGGGCGGGCCACACCCACCAGCGCGTTCATGTTGGCGCCGTCGACGTACACCTGACCGCCGGCCTCGTGCACGAGCTGACACAGCTCGACGATGGTCTCCTCGAAGACGCCATGGGTCGACGGGTAGGTGACCATGATCGCGGACAGTTCGTCGCGGTGCTTGTCGAGCTTGGTTCGCAGGTCGTCCAGGTCGACCGAACCGTCGTCGGCGCTCTTCACCACGACCACCCGCATCCCTGCCATCACTGCGGACGCGGCGTTGGTGCCATGCGCAGACGAAGGAATCAGGCAGACGTCGCGTTGGTCATCGCTGCGCGAGCGGTGGTAGCCGCGGATCGCCATCAACCCGGCGAACTCGCCCTGACTTCCGGCATTCGGCTGCAGACTGACCCGGTCGTAGCCGGTGATCTCCGTCAGCCAGTCCGTCAGTTCGTTGATCAGCACCTCGTAGCCGGTGGCATCTGAACTGGGTGCGAAAGGGTGCAGGTCGGCGAAACCCGGGTAGCTGATCGGTTCCAGTTCGGCTGCGCCGTTCAATTTCATGGTGCAGGACCCGAGTGGGATCATGCCCTTGTCGAGCGCGAAATCACGATCCGACAGGTTGCGCAGATAGCGCATCATGGCGGTCTCGCTGTGGTGGCTGTTGAACACCGGGTGCCGGCAGAAGTCACTGCCCCGATGGTGGTCGGCGAGTCCCCCGGTACCGTCGGTGGCCAACTCGGTCCCAAGGGTGCCTGCAACCGCGATCAGGTCGTCGCTGGTGGTGTCCTCACCGACCGATATGCCGACGTGTGTCCGGTCGACCAATCTCAGGTGTACTCCGGCCTGCCGTGCGAGTTGGACGGCCGCAGAGGCATCTTTGACTGTGACGGTGATCGTGTCGAAGAAGCTGGTGCTGGCGAGCTCCAGGCCCGCTGCCTGACAGCTGGCTGCGAGCAGCCGGGCCTTCTGGTGGATCTCCTCGGCGATCCGACGCAGCCCGTCGGGGCCGTGGTAGACAGCGTACATGCCCGCCACCACGGCCAGCAGCACCTGGGCGGTACAGATGTTCGAGGTGGCCTTCTCCCGGCGGATGTGCTGCTCGCGGGTCTGCAGGGCGAGCCGGAAAGCCCGGTCCCCTGCCGCGTCCACCGACGCACCGACGAGCCGACCGGGCATGCTGCGCTCCAGTCCCGCTGCGACAGCGATATAGCCGGCGTGCGGGCCGCCATAGAACAGCGGCACCCCGAATCGCTGGCTGCTGCCGACTGCAATGTCAGCACCCCACTCGCCCGGCGGCGTGATCATGGTCAGTGCCAACAGGTCAGCTGCTGCGATGACCATGGCGCCGTTCTCGTGGGCTTTTGAGGCGATCGCCGTCAGAGTCGACACGCTGGGCAGATTGCCGTCCGCTCCGGGTACCTGGAGCAGCACCGCGAATGCGTCGGTACTCTGCAAGGTCTCCAGGATGGAATCACCGGCCACAACGATCTCGATGCCGATGGCGTCGCCGCGGGTACGCAGCACGCCCAGGGTTTGCGGCAGCACGTTGGGGTCGACGACGATGGCGCTGCCCTTGCGCACCTTTCTGCGTGCCAAGGCCATCGCTTCGGCGGCGGCTGTGGCTTCGTCGAGCAGGCTTGCGCCCGCTGTCGACAGTGACGTCAGTTCGGCCACGACGGTCTGAAAGTTGATCAATGCCTCCAGCCGCCCTTGGCTGATCTCGGGCTGGTAGGGGGTGTAGGCGGTGTACCAGGTGGGATCTTCCAGCACATTGCGTCGGATCACAGCCGGTGTGACGGTGCCGTAGTAGCCCAAACCGATCATCGCCCGGCAGGGGCTGTTCATGGACGCCAGATGACGCATCTGGTCCAAGTGACCCGCCTCGGTTCGTGCCGGCGGCAGATCCAGGGTGTCGGTACTTCGAATCGCATCGGGAAGTGCTCGCTCGGCCAGCTCGTCCAGATCTGCCAACCCCAGCACCGAGAGCATCCGGGCGACATCGCTGGATGGGGGCCCGATGTGACGGGCGGCGAAGTTGGCATTCTGATTCATGCCGTCAGCCTAATGTCTCACTCGAGCCAACGAACGGCACCCGGATGCCTCGAACGTGTCGGCGGCTCAGCTGACGTGTCGAGCCTCGCGTCGAGCCGACAGCTCGTCTTTGCCACTACGCGGTGGCGCGTCGTCGGCTGCATCGGCGGTGCGCTCGGTCGGCAGGTGGGACAGGCTTCCTTCGATGTCGCGCCAGACCCCTCCGAGCGCGATCGCGAACATCCCCTGGCCGCCGCGCAACAGGTCCACGACCTCCGAGTCTGAGGTGCACTCGTAGACCGAGATGCCGTCACTCATCAAGGTGACCTGGCTGAGATCGGCGGCTCCCCGCTCGCGAAGGTGGTCCACCGCGATACGAATCTGTTGCAGCGAGATGCCGGCGTCAATGAGGCGCTTGATCACCTTGAGCAGCAGCACGTCGCGGAAGCTGTACAGCCGCTGGGTACCCGACCCGCCGGCGGCCCGGATTTCGGGGAGCACCAGACCAGTGCGTGCCCAGTAGTCGAGCTGCCGGTACGTGATGCCCGCCACTCCGCAGGCCACCGGCCCGCGGAAGCCCAGGTCCTCGGGTACTGCGGAGAAGTCCCCCTCGAACAGCATGTCCTGGCTGTGCGGTCCGGTATCGGTCCCGGTGTGCCGTTCGGCGTTGCTCACGCTTGGCCCTCTTTCGCAGTCAACGGTTCATTCTTGCACTGAAGACCCCGGAACGGTCGTGCGTCTGCCAGACCCGAAGTCACGCGGTGGGAATTACACCCGTGGGACACGACGCTAATCCGTGCCACCGGAGAAACGCAGTGAACACGCCGAATCGACTCAGCCGAAGTGAGCGGGCCGGACAGAAAGCACTCTGACTTGGTGCGACGGTGCCGTGGGGGTCGAGGAATGGTTGAGGGTTCACTGTTGTTCCGCGGGGCCGTCGAAGTCGTCCGGGCTCACCTGATCCAAGAACTCACGGAACGCTTCCACCTCGTCCTCGGCCGGCTCGTCGAGCACCACTCCGACGCTGTCCAACAAGCTCTCCGGGCACCGCAGCACCATCCCGGAGCGCACCGCCAGAGCAACGAGATCGGAGGGACGGGCGCTGATCACGTGCCCGTCGATCTCCAACTCGGCCAGGAAGATCCCTTCGGCCATGTCGGTGATCCGGCCCTCCATGGAGGTGTGGCCGAGCACCGAGAGAACCTCGGCCATCAGATCGTGAGTCAGTGGACGTGGTGGCTCCACGCCTTCAAGTGCATTCGCGATGGCTGACGCCTCGGCAGCACCGATCCAGATGGGAAGGCAGCGGTCTCCCCCACTCTCCTTGAGCAACAGCATCGGGGCATTGGACGGCATCTCGATCCGGACACCCAAGACGTCGAGTTCGCGCATGGCACGACTGTACCCGTGTCCGGTCAGCGTTCGAGCAGGGTGTGCATCAGCGCGGCATGTGCGTGGATCACCAACTGGGTGACTTCGGCGGCGGTCTCGGACGCATCGCCGCGACGCAGGGAGGGCTGGATCGCCTGTTCCACCAGCCCTGCTTCACGCTCGGCGGATTGCTTGATCGCCCTCAGGTGACGAACGTCCATGCCGTACAGCGCCAGTTTGCGAGCTACCACACACAAAGTCAGGGCCTCACGACCGTAGTGCAGCCCGCCGCGCCGCGGCTGCACCAACAGATGTCGTTCCAACTCGATCAGGCCCGCCTCGGTGATCCCGGATGCCTGCATCAGTTCGCGGCGCGACAGGTGCATCTGGCGCTTCCGAATCTGACTGAGCGGGCGGGCTACCGGAACCTCTGGCTGAGCCTCCGCAGCCGTGGGCACCGGCGCCTCGGTACTCGGTGGGGTCTCCCCGCGGTCCATCATGTCCAGGTGCTCGCGGATCACGCGCAGCGGCAGGTAGTTGTCGCGCTGTGCGCGCAGGATGTAGCGCAGCCGCGCGACGTCGCTGTCGGAATAGCGACGGTACCCCGAAGGTGCCCTCTCAGGACTCAGCAGGCCTTCGCTCTCAAGAAAGCGAATCTTGGAGATGGACACATCGGGGAACTCGACTTTGAGGACATTGAGGACCTGCCCGATGCTGCGCAACGGGGCCGGCATCAGAACAAACCGTGCTCACTCACGAAGAACACCATCCGGTACTTACCGATCTGGACCTCGTCACCGGGGCGAAGAGCGGCGCTGTGGTCGACCAGGGTCCGGTTGACGTAGGTGCCGTTCAAGCTTTTCTGGTCCTCCACCCGCATCTCGCCGTTCTCCTGCAGGAAATCGACGTGGTGCCGGGAGACCGTGATGTCGTCCAGGAAGATGTCCGAGTCGGGGTGCCGACCCACTGTCACCACCGGGGTGTCCAGCAGGTAGCGGGCGCCGGCGTCGGGTCCACGCTCCACGATCAGCAGGGCGTGCCCACGTGGCAGGGCGTTGACCGCTGCCAACTCCTCGGTGGACATTTCCGGGACGTGGCCGGTGTCGTCGGCCACGGCAGGGATGATATGGGTGCTGTCGCCCGGCGGAGTGCCAGCAGGGCTCAACCGCTCGCCACAATTGGCGCAGAAGTTACTGCTGTCCGGATTCTCGTGGCTGCACCCCTCGCAAGTCACCATGGATACGCACTCCTTTCATGCATTCCCCGAGCACTGAACGATACCCGGCTGGCGGCGCGGTCGCCGCCGATTCGTCACGGCACTCAGACGATCAGGTGAGGCGGAGTCAGTCGCCGACCTGCTCCTCGTAAGCGTCCGCGTCCATCAACTCGTCGAGCTCGGAGACACTCGACACCTCGACCTCGAAGAGCCAGCCGTCGCCGAACGAGTCCGAGTTGATCGTCTCCGGTGTGTCGTCGAGTGCCTCGTTGATGGCGTTGACCACCCCGGAGACCGGGGCAAAGATCTCGGAGACACTCTTGGTCGATTCCAGTTCGCCGCACGCATCACCGGCGACGACCTCCTCGCCAACCTCCGGCAAGGAAACGAAGACAATGTCACCGAGCTCGTTGGCCGCGAAATCGGTGATCCCGATCCGCACGGTGTTGCCGTTCCCGGTGCGTACCCACTCGTGTTCCGTGCTGTACTGCAGATCCTCAGGAAAACGCGACATGGCCCGGTAGCTCCTCGCTGCAACGTATCGACACTGAGCCGATGACAACGCGGCTCGGAATCTAGCCTAGTGCTTCGGGTCAGGCTGGGCGAGCATGGACGAACTCCACCGGGGTGGTAGTCGACGTCACCGTCACTGAGCTGGGTCGGGTGATCAATACTGAGCCGCCCACGGTTGGCGACTCCGCCTCGCTCACCAGCCCGCCTCGAAAGCGTGCCCCCTGCTCCAACGAATGCGGCTCCCCGATCACATCGAGGACGATGGGCCTGGTGACGATCTGGCCGTCGGCCACGATCTCGTTGCCCTCGCCGGCGGCCACCCAGGACGAGCCCACCATCCGGATCTTGTCGTTGATCTCGATCACTTCGGCTCCGGCGTCGCGCAGTTCCTCCAGGGCGTCCAGCAGCAACACCGGTGTGTACTTTTCCTGGGGGTCGAGGATGGTGATCCGCACCCCTTTGCCGTGCGCGGGAATGGTGCCGGCCAGAATGCCGAGCACCTCGATGCGTTTGCGAGCCTGCTCCGCGGCGAATTTCTGTGCGTCCGCACCGGAGCGCAGTTGGTCCCGGGTCGTCTCCAGATCGCGCACCTCGGATTCCAGTCGTGTCGACTGTGAATCCAGTGTGTCGAGCATCTGCACCAGATCAGTGCGCCGCAGCGTTGAGTAGGCGTCGTCTTCCTGCGTGTTACGCATCTGGGTGACCGTGGCGAAGGCCACCAGGAACAGGGCGAGTGCCACTGCCAGTTGCCTGCGACTGGGTCGCAGCAGGTCAATGAACGAACGGCGGGGGGCACCCTGCGTGGCGACCACCTCTTGGCTCGGCGGTGACTCGTTCTCAGGCATGGATGACAGCCCTGCGAATCGCGGCGAGGTTGGTGAAGATTCTGATGCCGAGGACGACCACGACGCCTGTGGACAGCTGTGATCCGACGCCGATCTGGTCGCCCATCCAGACGATGACCGCTGCGATCAGCACATTGGAGAAAAAGGACACCACGAAGACCCGATCGGAGAACACCCCCTCCAACCACGCCCGGCAGGCGCCGAACAGTGCATCAAGGGCAGCGACGATGGCGATCGGCAGGTAGGGACCCAAGGCATCCGGGACAGTTGGCTGCAGTACGACACCGAGCACCACACCCAGGACGAGGCCGAGAATGGCTAGCATTTGGTTCCTTTCGAGACGGTGCGCCTGACCTGCTGCATCAGGAAGCCCCTGGTCTGGCGAAGCTGACGTTCAGCGTCGGATCCGCGCCGAGGTGCAGATCGGTGGCCGGGGAGATCGAATAGCGCACGCCATAGTTGAGTCTCAGATACTCCCACCATGAAGCCGCCTCTGTCTCGACGAATCTCTGCTGCAGCCCGTTGGGGTCCCCGACGGCTTCGATCCGGTACGGGTGGGTGAGGGAGCGGTAATCGACGGTGATCGCCGACCCAGCCCCCCGGATGGCTGTGGTGGACGTGATCCGGTGATCATTCACCGAAACTGCCTCGGCACCACTCTCGAACAGTCCGTTGACCAATTGGGACAAGTCCTGGTCGATGATCCGCCCATCCAACCTCGAAGCATCCAGGGCATCCTCCGCGTGCACCACGATGCCGGGCCCCTGGACTGCCCGTCCGCCGGCGGCCAGTTCCGCGGCGGCCAGTTCCTTGCTGGTGGCTTCACCCACCACAGCGGAGCGCATATCACGCACCTCCCGCTGCAGGTCCTGCAGCTGGGTACGGAGTGACTCCTGCTGTTGCTGGTACTTGCTGATGCGGGCGAGCAGGTCACTCCGCTCCGCCTCCGCAGCGGTGGCACCACGTTGCGTCTGCACCGCCGCGATCGTCAACAACGCGACCGCGATGCCCACCGTGATCACCAGCAACGCCCTCGAGCGTCGGGTCGGGGGTGTCTGTTGCGCGGGGGGCAGGTACTCAGCTTCCAATGCACCGGCCGTGACGAGCCGCAGCAGATCCATACTGGCATCCGCCCGACCGGGCTGGAGTCGAGTGCGTCGAGGCGGCTTCACCGCGGCAACCGACCGACGGACCGGACCAGCTTGGCGGTCTGGACGACGTAGAGCAGGCCAGCCCACCAGTAGAGAGCGGTGCCCCACAGAGCGAAGGCCCAGCCCACCACCCGGGCGGTGGCTGCGAAGCCGCCATCAGCGGCGCCGAGCAGGACCAGTGGAAATGCGTACAGCAAGCAGAAGGTGGCCGCCTTGCCGACGAAGTGCACCGGCAGGCTTGAGTATCCCCGGGTGCGCAGAACCGGCACCAGGCACAACAGCAGGAACTCGCGCAGGGCCAGCACGATGACCAGCCACCACGGGACGAGGTCGCGAATGGCGAGTGCCACCAACGCCGATCCGATGTACAACCGGTCCGCGACCGGGTCGAGCATTTGTCCCACCCGGGAGATCTGGTGCCAGCGACGGGCCAGGTGCCCGTCCAACCAGTCGGAGAAACCAGCCAACATCAGCACGGCGACTGCCCAGCCGTCGGCGTGCGGGCCCAGAATCAGCAAGACGAAGAACGGGACCCCGACGAGACGCAGCGCCGACAGCAGGTTGGGCACGGTGAGAACACGATCGGTGTCGTACGGGCTCCCAGGCTGGTGCTCACTCTCGGGCTCGTACTGACTCCGGGGGAT
>JAGXHS010000146.1 GCA_024636075.1 Propionibacteriaceae bacterium | reverse complement strand
TCACTACGATCACGTGCACGTCTCGGTGCGCTGAATCTGGCGGACGTTGCATCCAACGCATGATTCTTGCGGTAGATGCAAACCAGACTGAGTTCTGGTAATCGCGTCATCGACGAGGTCCATGATCCTCGGCACCGAATCAGCGGGCGCCATCCGCGGCCATGAGGGCGAACAGCCCAGCGCGGCAGCGGGAACTGTAGATTGGGGGCCAGCGTCTCAGGTATGGCCCGTAACCGGAATGCGAGCCCAGAAAAGGCGGAGTTCCCATGTTCCCTCGCAGCGTGATTCTAGGATTCGTTCTCGTGACGTTGGCTGCCTGCGGAGCCAGCCAGGACATGCCGAGTGACCCCGAAACGACCGCCTACGCCGAGGTGGCTCCTGGAGTCGGTGAGCCCGTGGAGTTCTTCCTCTACACGCACTGCGGCGTCGAAAGCCTTCGCTTGGGCGGACGCTGGTGGCATGCATCCGAACCGCTGTACGGAGAGAATGGCCCGGGCAGCTCTCCCGAGGGATGGAGCAACCCGTACCAAAAGGGTGAACTCATCCTTGAGTCCGAGCGGAGGGCCACCTTCGAAGCGGAGGGCGCTCAAGTCGTCTTTGTCCCCGCAGAAGATGACCGCCCGATGCGGGTGTGCTCCTAGGTTGCGCACGCCCATCGGCTGAGGGCTTGCCCTTGGTCGAACCCGACCGCGCCAACCCGTGAAATGCGACAACCAGATCCCACAGATCACCGGCACCTCTCGCACACATCACCACCGGGCGGTAAGGACATCCGGGGGGCAACTGAGCACCCAACCGCCATGACACTCCGCCAGTTCGAACATCCGACTCCTCCGGCACCTCGACGTGGAGTGCTGAGGAACCGGCAGGCTGAGTAGTTTCGCCAGCCGGGCCGCACGGCGTCGTTCCACCTCGTAGTGTTGGAGCCATGCAAAAACCGGTTGATGCCACCACCACTCCCGCCTGGGCTGAACTGACCAAGCTGCACAAGAGCCTGCATGTCGACTTCCGCTCCTGGTTCAAGAATGATCCCGAGCGCGCCGACCGCTTCACCTTTGATGCAGCCGACCTGCACGTCGATCTGTCGAAGAACTTCCTCACCGATGAGATCTTGGCCGCACTTGTGGCGCTGGCCGGTCAGGTGGGTGTCGCGGATCGTCGGGACGCCATGTACAGCGGTGAGCACATCAACGTCACCGAGGATCGAGCAGTGCTGCACACCGCCCTCCGCCTGCCGCGGGATGCCGAGCTGAGCGTCGACGGCCAGGACGTGGTCGCGGACGTGCACGAGACACTGGACAAGATCTACGCCTTCGCCGATCGGGTGCGTGGAGGCGAGTGGACCGGTGTCACAGGCAAACCGATCAGTACGGTGGTGAACATCGGCATCGGGGGATCCGATCTCGGGCCGGTGATGGTCTACGAAGCGTTGCTGCCATACAAGGCGGATCATCTGAAGTGTCGTTTCGTGTCGAACATCGACCCCACCGACATCGCCGAGAAGACAGCAGACCTCGATCCGGAGACCACGCTGTTCATCGTCGCGTCCAAGACGTTCACAACCTTGGAGACGCTGACGAACGCGCGGATGGCGAGGGACTGGCTGCTGGCCTCGCTGACCGAGGCTGGCGCCGTGGATGGTTCTGACGGCGCAAACAAGGAGGCCGTCGCCAAACACTTCGTCGCGGTGTCCACGGCCATCGACAAGGTGACCGAATTCGGCATCGACCCGGACAACGTTTTCGGATTCTGGAACTGGGTCGGCGGACGGTACTCCGTGGACTCAGCTGTCGGTACGCCATTGGTGCTGGCACTGGGCAAGGAAAACTTCCAGGAGTTCCTGGGCGGATTCCACGCGATCGACGAACACTTCCACGATGCACCGGCAGAGGCCAACGTGCCCCTGCTGATGGGCCTCCTGAACGTCTTTTACGTGAACTTTTGCAAGGCCGCCAGCCACGCGGTCTTGCCTTACGCCCAGTACCTGCACCGCTTCGCCGCCTACCTGCAGCAACTCACCATGGAATCCAACGGCAAGTCGGTGCGCTGGGACGGCACACCCGTCAGCACGAACACTGGTGAGATCTTCTGGGGCGAGCCCGGTACGAACGGTCAGCACGCCTTCTACCAATTGATTCACCAGGGCACCTTGCTCATTCCGGCTGACTTCATTGCCGTAGCCAATCCGGCGCACCCAATCACTGATGGCGACACTGACGTGCACGAGCTGTTCCTGTCGAACTTCTTCGCACAAACAGCCGCTCTGGCCTTCGGCAAGACTGCCGAGGAGGTCCGCGCCGAGGGCACCGAGGAACACATCGTTGCGGCCCGGGTCTTCGAGGGAAACAAACCGACGACGTCGATCATGGTGCCTGCGCTCACACCCAGTGTCGTCGGTCAGCTGGTTGCGCTCTACGAGCACATCACCTTCGTCCAGGGGATCGTGTGGGGACTCGATTCCTTCGACCAGTGGGGCGTGGAGCTGGGCAAGAAACTGGCCAACCAGATCGCTCCCGCCGTGATGGGTGACATGGAAGCGCTGCAGGAGCAGGACTCGTCGACGCAAGCACTCATTCGCTACTACCGGTCGCACCGCGCCTGAACCACTCGCCGACCTGAGCCCACGTTGCAAGTCCGGTCGGTCGGTGTCCAAGGGCGATGTTCGCCGGCCAAACAGCAGCACTGGAGGATCGATGGCCATCCCGCACGTGTTCCTGACTCGGTACAACCTTCCGGCGAACCGGGTGGAGCAGTCAATCTTCTCCGAGGAATGGCTGCGCAACCGGACGGAGCTGTTCCGCGCCTACACGGTGCCGTCGGTGCAGCAGCAGACCCAGCTCGACCAGGTGCGGTGGATCATCTACCTCGACCAGAGCACACCCGATTGGCTGCGGGAACTCATCGCGGGATTGGAGAACGACGCTCTTGTGCTGCCGAGGTACCTGGACTCACCGCTGAGCGAGGAGATGATCCAGGCCGACATCGCGCAGGCCGCCGGCAATGACAGTGGTCCGGTGATCACATCCAACCTCGACAACGATGACGGCCTTGCGCTCGACTACGTGGCACGCATGCGGCAGGCCGCTGATGTCGACCTCCCATCGGTGATCTACCTGGTGAACGGACTCATCGAGAGCCGTGGATCGGTGTACCTGCGCCGTGACCCGAGCAACGCGTTCTCGGCGGTGGTCGATGACCTTGCCGCCACCGAGCTGAGGCACTGCTGGTCGGCGTTCCACAATCGTCTGGCTGACATGATGCCTGCGGTGCGGGTGCTCGGCACCCCAGCGTGGCTGCAGGTCGTGCACGGGGTCAACGTGTCCAACCGGGTGCGCGGTGAGCTGGCGCGCGCCAGCGACTACTCGAATCTGTTCGCTGGTCTGTTGGACGATCTGGATGATCCGTCGGATCTGACCTTGACCACCGATCGGTTGGTGGGCGAGCCGATGCGTCAGGCACGTGAAGCTATCGTCACCAAGGGCTTGCCCCTGGGGCGGCGGATGATTGGGGACCACGGCATCGAGACCATCAAGGTGGCACTCAGTCGACGAGTTTCTGCCGCGCCTCGGAAATGAACTCGGCGATCGCCGGACCGGTGGTGCGCGGAGTGTATGCGGCGAGCACCGCCTCGCGCGCGGCGCCGCCCATCCGTTGGCGCAGACCCGGATCCTCGTAGAGCCGGATCAGTGCCCCCGCGATGGCATCGGCTGTCGAGGGCGGAATGATCAGGCCGGACACCCCCTCGGTGATCAGCTCCGACACGGCTCCGACCTGGGTGCTGATCACCGGCAGGGCCGTGCTCATGGCTTCCATGATCACCACGGGAAGCCCTTCCAGGAAGGATGCTGAGACGTAGACGTCGGCCCATTGGAAGTGCTCCACGATGGCGTCCTCGCCGACAGCGCCGGTGAAGGTGACGAGCTGCTCGATGCCGAGGTCCTGGCACTGGCGACGCAGGTCAGCCTCGTCCGGCCCCTGGCCCACGATGCGTGCCTGCACCCGACGTCCCCGGTGGTGCAGATCCGCCAAGGCGTCGAGTAGCATCGGCAGGCCCTTCAAGTCCACGAGGCGCCCCACCGACAACACCCGCAGCGGGCCATCGTGATCCCGGCCGCCGATGGGGGGTCGGAAGTGCTCGGGGTCGACACTCATCCGGACGATGCTGAGCTTGTCCCAGCCGCCCCGCGGCATCTGGCGCATCAGTTGGGCACGGCAGAAATCGCTGATGCAGGAGACAGCAGTGGTGTCGGCAAGTTTCGCGGGCAGATCCCACTGTTGGCTGACTTCGAACTCCCGCGATCCGTGCACCGTGAGCGTCCAGATCCAGGATTGTTTCCCGTCGATGCTTCGCCCGATGGTCGTGGCGAGCCTGGCGACGTCGGCGCCGACGTTGGCATGGTGCACATGGACGTGACGCAATCCGCGACGATCCATTTCGTGGTGCAGCACCACAGCCTCGCCGAAATAGAACAGCTGCCAAACCTTGGCTTTCAATGTCTTATCACCCCAGCGCAGGGCTCTGGCAACGCCCTTGATCCAGGCGAGCGGGTGGCGGCGCAGCAAGCTCAAGTGACTCGTCAGCCACAGTGACACGTCGCCACCCAGCAGTACCGTGGTGTTGGCGTTCTCCTCGCGCATCGCGGCCGTCTTGAGATCGGCCGGATCACAACCACGGATGCTGAAGGTGTGAACCTCGAAGCCCCGGGCACGCAGTGCATTGATCTCACGATGGATGAAAGTATGGGAGACGGCGGGATAGTGACTGTTCAGGTACGCCAACCGACGATCGTCGTGTCTCACGGGCGAGGCCTCTCTGTGGGGTTGGGTGAAAGCTCTCGATCTCACGACACGGTGAGTGATCAGCGCGTGCTGTGATCGCGGTGCCAGCCTTGCGCGGAGCCCCATCGGGCCCTCAGCCGGGCCATCAGATTGACTGCCGCGAACACCGCTGCCGCCGGAATCAGGCCGGGGTTGGTTGTCACCAGTTGAACCAGCGCACGGATGGTGGATCCGGTGGATCGACTGAAGTCACCCGTGTCCGCCCGGGGTCGCCCAGCCAGTTGGGCATTGCCCTGTGCGATACGGGTGCGGACCGCCAGCAGGCTCCGCAGTCGACGTGCCGGCCAGACACGACTCTCCCCAGCGCTGCGCAGCGACTCACTCGGGCTGAACAGTCGCGCCACGAACAGGTCGTCGGACTGCACGTCGGGGAAGTTGCCGAAACGTTGCCGGCCCGCTCTGGAGACGGCGAAGATCCCGTGCCCCGCGATTCCCCCTGCGGCCGAGGGCAATTGTTCGAAGACCCGATAGAAGGCCCGCACCGGCCAGCTGCATCCCAGTACCTGGTAGGCGACCGGCGGAGACGCGACACGCGGCTCGTCGACGTCCAGGGCCTCGCGCAACGCAGCGAGCGTACCGGGCCCCAGCTCGACGTCCGCGTCCAGGTAGATCCGTGGGAAGTGTCGCGCCACCGCGTCGCCCGCGTTCAGCGCACCAATCTTGCCCGGATTCTCGAGGTCCAGCACCGTGACGGGTTCGAATCGGCGTGCGATGGCCACGGTGTCGTCCGTGCAGCCATTGGCGGCCACCACCACCTCGACGTGACACTGGTGAACCTCGGCCAGTTCGTGAGCCTGTTCCATCACGGCCGACAGGCAGCGGGCGATTCCTGCTGCTTCATTGTGCGCCGGAATGACGACCGACAGTTCCGCGCGCTCAGCCATCGCCGGCCTTGCCGCTGGCGGTGGCGGGGGTGTCGGGATCGGTGCGCTGCCCGCGCTTTCGGATCACCTTGGCCGGAACCCCACCCGCGATGCTGTACTCCGGAATGTCCCGGGAGACCACAGCGCCAGCAGCAATCACCGACCCCCGCCCGATCCGAACACCTGAGGTGATGGTCACATTGGCGCCGATCCACACGTCGTCCTCGATGACGATGGGCTCGTCATGTGCGAAACCCTGTTGGTTCATCGGTGTGGAGGTGTCCTCGAACTCGTGGTTGCGACTCAGGATCGTGCAGTGCGGACCCATCATCACGTCGTCGCCGATGGTCACCGTGCCATGGATGTCCGCATTGACACCGATGCCGGAGCGAGACCCCAGTGAGATGCCGTTGCCGGAGCCGAAGACGGCCCCCTTCTCCACGTTGATGTCGCTTCCGGCGCTTGTCAGCATCTGACGTGCCGCCACGCGCCGCAGCACTCGGGCAACGGTGCCGGCGGGTGCATAGCTACGAGGCAAGTGCACCAGGACGCCGTAGTAGGCGCTGTAGGCGAGTGCATGGGTGGCTTTCTGCGCACCGGTGCGTCGGATGGCCATCGGATCTCCTTGATCAGCTGTCGGAATCAGTCGCTGTGCTGCTGTGGTCACTGAGCCGCCCACCCATTCTGCGATCGATACGCTGCTGGCGCCACGCGAACACCCGGGCGGCACCCGGTACTCGTGCAATCGCCAGCGCCCGCAGCCGCAGCCGCGTGTCCTCTGAACTCAGTGTGGCCAACGTGGCCGCGTGCCGTCTGGCCTGTGCATGGTCACCGGCGCGCAGGGCGTCACCGAGCTGGGCATCGACGTGGCGTGGTGGAGGCAGACGCAGCCGGAGGTCGAGGAAACGCGACTCCTCGTCGGTGAGCGACGAACGGTACTCTTCGGCCGCACGCCGGAGGATCTGGTCTTCGACGGCGTGCACCTTGGAGTCCGTGGACTTGGAACCGGGAGTGAGCCGGTACATCGCGTGCGGCACCGGTTGGTACAGCACCTCGTAGCCGGCCATGACCGCCCGGAGCCAGTAGTCCCAGTCCTCGTTGAGCTGCAGGTGCTCGTCGAACCCGCGCAACTCGTGGTGCATGGCGGCAGGGAAGAGCGACAGGATCGGGACGAAATTCTTCTGCAGGATGGCCATCCGTTGACGATCTGCGGAAGGGAACTTGTTGCGGATCAACAATCGGGCGTGTGCGATGCCGTTGCTGGTCAGCTGGTAGGCATCGCTCATCACGATGCGCCGACCACCGCCTGCCGCCTGAAACTTCTGTACGGCGGCTCCTACGTACGGCGGCAGCAGCACGTCATCGGCGTCACAGAAGGCGATCAATTCGCCGCGCGCCATGGAGATGGCGACATTGCGAGCGTGCGAACTGCCTGAGTTGTCGATGCGCCGGTAGCGGATCAGGGCGCCATGCGAAGCACAGATGGCCGACGTCGCGTCGGTCGATCCGTCGTCAACGACCACCAGCTCCATGTTGGGGTACTCCTGCATCAGCACGCCGGAGATGGCAGCCCCCACGGTCCGCTCGCAGTTGTAGGCGGGCATGATCACCGACACCAGTGGTTGGTTCTGACTCACGCGTCCTCCTTGGAGCCACCGAATGAAACCATCGTCAACCTCACAAGCCCCGCACTCACCGTTCGCGGACCCGTCGAGCTGGCGAGCCCACGACCACCTGGTTGTCGTCGATCGGGCCGCGCACCAGGCTGCCGGCGCCGACGACAACTCCTGATCCGATGCTGCTGCCTGGTAGCACGATGCATCCAGCGCCCAGCCACACGTCGTCGCCGATGACCACCCCGTCACCCGACCAGGATTGCGCGGACAAGGCGACCCCGGCGACGGTCTGGTGATTGCTCCCGATGATGCTGGTTTGCTGGGCAATCATGCAGCCACGACCAATCGTCACCGGAGCGCCCCCGCAGCGAATGTTACTGAACTCGCCGACGTAACTCGAGTCACCTATCGTCAAGGACGACTCGGTCAGCCCGCCACCGTTCTCAACCGAGAGCACCGACGGCCCGGCGATCGTCACGTGCCCGGCCAGACGGATATCGGTCACGTCGCCCAGGATCTTGACATCCGAATCGATCCGGCACCTGTGGCTGCGCTGACGCAACCGCGTCCGGGCAGAAATCCACCGAACTTGGCGACGGATGTCCCCAAGACTCATGAGGGGACTTCGATCGGCGAGCGGTTCGGACGCGACAAGTGCACTGCCGCGACTCCTGCGACCAGCCATGCCACGTTGTTGGGGAAGGGGATGGCCATCGGACCGAACAGACCGGAGACCAGCCACACCGTGAAGATCAGCAGGGAGAGGTTCTGCCAGCCAGCGATCTCCAGCGCGTGGCTGCGATCGGCAGCGACTTCGAGCCCGGTTGTGGACCGACGATGCCAGATGACGGACAGTGGACCGAGGATGATGATGGCGACGAAGACGAGGGCGGCAGGAATGCCCAACTCGGCGGCTCGGGACAAGATGACATTGTGTATCTCGATGACGACTTTGTTCATCGGGTACAGGTCGGATTGCCGCACCCAGTCAGAGCCGTGGGGGTAGAACCGTCGCCAACCGATGCCGGTGAGCGGTCGATCTGCCAGCATCCGAATCGCCGCGTCATTGCTGCCCAACCTGTCGTACAACGGGCCGAGCTGGTTGATGCGCTCGAAGAATCCAGTGACGACATTGGGCAACAGCGCCACCACCCCGACCAGAGTGATGATCCCGGCACCTAGGGCAGCCGGGATCCATCGGCGCAATCGCGGTATCAGCAGCACGGCGACGACTGCCGCGACTGCAACAGACACCCACACCGAGCGGGTCAGCGCCAACGCCACCCCCAGCATGTCCAAGGCGAATATCCCGAGCAGCCAGATGCGCCATCGCGGTAGCCGGCTGGACGCCCACGCGGCGGCGAAGCCGGTGTAGGCGAGGGCGTTGCCCATCCCCTCAGATGCCACGAATGGGCCCCGGGCTCTGCCGAATTGCATCCCGATGTCAGGATCGACGATGTAGCGCGGCCACACTAGCGCGGGTGCGACCAATTCCAGCACCGCCAGCACGCCGAGCCATAGGCCGATGCCACTCAACGTGACCAACAGCAGGTCTCGCGAGCGGGTGTCTGGCAGCAGGATGGATCCGAATGTGAACAGCAGGAATGGCCACAGCACCCGATCCAGCAGTGCGAACAGCGACGTCGTATCCAGCAGATTGCCATAGCTGGCCATCGACACCAGGATCCACCCGACGAACAGCAGCACCAGCAGGTGCACCAGCCCCGGTCGAACCCGACGACGCTGCGGATTCATCAGCATCAACCCGAAAGCCGCGGGCAGCAGGAACCGATCAAGGCTGACCGGCAGCCCGATCCGAAAGCTGTGACCGGCGAACAGGTTGAAGACCAACGCCAGTACCAGGCACCAGACTTCAGGCCGGAAAGACGTGACGAAGCCCTTCAGCCGACTGAGGCGGCCGGGATGGGCTTGCTGTGGCACCGGATGCGCCGGCGCCGAGGTCGTGCCGCTCATGCAGAGCGGGCCGGTGCCGTGCCGGACCGCCTGCGGTCCAGCAGCCGGGTGCCGACGAGCGCGGCGATGACACCGACGCCAAAGCCCAGCAGCCCGGTGCGCTGCATGAAGGAGGAGCGATCGTTGCCGGCCACAGCGGCACCAGAACCGACCTGATTGAGGTTTGCTTCAGTGCTCGACTGCGAGACCAGGCGGCGGTAACGGTCCTGCATTGCACTCAACTCCATGTTCTTCACCCGGTAGTCCGCTGTGGCCGCGGACATGGCCTCCATGTTCGAGTTCTGCTCGGCTTCGCTGGCGCCCTCGTTGACCGAGGTCCGGTAGGTAGTGGTGGCGCTGTCCATGACGCGCTGAGCTTCCAGCACGATTGGTACGTACTGTTTGACCTTCTCGACCAGTTCCGTGGTGTCGTTGGCCTCGTCGACCTTGTTCACCTCGGCGAGCAGAAGATCGGCTGCCTTGGTCACGGCCTGTTTTGCGACCGCAGAATCAGTCGAGGTGGCTTCAAGGCGCAGGACGTTCGACTCCGGTAGTTGTGACGCGGTGAGAGTCAGGGTACCTTCAGGTAGATCGAAGTTCTCCTGGGCGGAAACGTCGATCCAGTGGGCGTAGTTGGCGGCCATCGCGGCCGAAGCGGTGGGGAATCCGGGGATGTTCAGATTGCTCATCTCGCCGCTGCCGACGGCCAGCCGCGTCTCTGCGGTGTACACGGGTGCCCGCAGCAGCGCCAACGCAGCTCCCAGCAGTGTGCAGACGGCGATGATGGCGACAGCCAAGCGCCAATGGCGGCGCAGACCGCGGAATTCCCATCCGGTGGATGGGCGCGCAACAGTGGTGGACATTCTTCTCCCCGCGTTGTTGTCCGGGCATCGTGACGCCCGGTTCCTGATCGTACGTCTCAGGGTAGCCGGATTTGGCTGAGGACCAATTGCACAAGCCGTGACGGCTTGCTGATCATCCATTGAGAGCGGCCGGTTCAGACCAGGGTGACTGTGGTGGGGGGCCACTGCTGTGCAACACTGGTAAAGGTGGCTTGCCTGGTCGGCTAAATGGGGGGCGCTGGCAATGGAGGAGGGGCTGAATGCGGTCTCGGATTGAAGATCTGAACCACAAGCGCACGTTGATGTGTGCATCCACCGGTGGGCACCTGAATCAACTGGTGAAACTGGCGCCGAGGCTTGGCGTCACCGAAGACTCAATCTGGTTCACCTTCGACACACCGCAGAGCCGGAGCCTGTTGGACGGTCGCGAGACCTACTTCGTCGACTATGTGCACCCCAGGGACATTCGAGGCATCATCGCCGCTGCCCGGCGCGCCCGACCGTTGCTCGACCAGGTCGATGCTGCGGTCTCCACCGGTGCCGGGCTCGCCTTGTCAGTGCTTCCACAAGCGGGGCTGATGGGCAAGCCATCGATCTACCTGGAGAGCATTTCACGGGTACTCGGGCCGTCGGTTTCCGGGCGCATTCTGGCCAGAACCCCACGTGTTGGTGTCTACGCCCAGCACCACAACTGGCTGTACGGTCCGTGGCGACCCGGCCCAGCAGTGTTGGATTCCTACGATGTGGAGAGCCTTCAGGAGCCGTTGAAACCTGGGCGGTTGCTGGTCAGCCTCGGCACCATCAAGCCGTATCGATTCGATCGTCTGATCGATGCCGTGCTCGGCTACCTGGAGAAGGCGCCGGACACCGAGGTGCTGTGGCAAGTTGGCGCAACAGTCGGCAGGGATCTCCCGGGTCGCGTCGAGTCTCAGCTGAGCAGCGAGGAGTTCCAGCGTGCCATCGAATGGGCCGATGCGGTCGTCACCCATGCCGGAGTCGGCATCGCGATGAACGTTCTGGATGCTGGCAAGCCACCCATTCTGATGCCCCGGCAGGCCGTCCACGCCGAGCACGTGGACGACCACCAGTCGCAGATCCACAGCTATCTGATCAACCGTGGTCTCGGCTTCGACGCCGAAAAGACTCTCGGCGATCCGGCGATGGTGGCCGGGATCACCGCCCGCCGCGTGGTGCGCGAGCGGTTGGACCTGTCACGCCCCTGAGCGCCATCCGGCTGTTGCCTGTTCGCGGGTGGTTGGGACGATTCGGGGAGTGACGACTGTTCCCCACCGTTTCGGTGCTCATCGCCTCCAATCGGCGAGCACATTGCCAACGACGCAAGTTGGCCGGCGTCCGCTCCTCAGCGGGGACGCCGGCCAACCGATCTGACGGCGGGAGTCCGTCAGTAAGCGCCGTTGCTGAACATCACGGCGCCGACTGTGCGGCACAGAATCGCGAGATCCTGGGCCATCGACCAATTGTCAACGTAGTAGAGATCGAGCCGAACAGTGTCTTCCCACGACAAGTTCGAGCGACCGGAGACCTGCCACAATCCACTCAGCCCGGGGCGAACTTCCAGACGGCGATTGACGTGGGGGGCATACTGCGCGACCTCCTTGGGGAGCGCCGGGCGGGGGCCGACGAGGCTCATGTCCCCACGCAGCACGTTCCACAGCTGGGGCAACTCGTCGATGGAGAATCGACGAATGGTGTTCCCGACCCCAGTGATGCGGGGGTCCCGGGCCATCTTGAACATCATTTCGTTGGGACCCTGGTTGTTCAGCTCAGCCAGACGAGCTTCGGCGTCCACCACCATCGAGCGGAACTTGAGGCATTCGAACTCCTGACCGCCCTTGCCGACCCGCACCTGCTTGAAGAGCGCCGGTCCCCGATCCTCGAACTTGATGGCCAGCATCGTGAACAGCATCACAGGCGCAGCCAGGATCAGGGCAGCGCTCGCTCCGACGATGTCAAAGGTCCGCTTTGCCCAACGACCCGCCCGCTGTGCGGTGGGTGATTCGACGATCACCAGCGGCAGCCCAGCCACGGGGCGCACCTGCACCCGTTGTGCGGAGATGTCGGTCAGTGCCGGCACCACGGCCATCTGGGCACGCTCGCTCTCCAGATCCCACGCCAGCTTCCGCAGCCCGACGGAATCAGGGAAGGCGCCCTCGGTGAAGATCACCTGGTCGATCTGGCGGTCATGCACGATCTCGACGGCGTCGTGGGGGGTGCCCAAGACTTTGAGTGGCAGGTCGGAGGCGTCAGCGCCAGAGGGAACCAGCGCTCCAACGACGTGATAGCCAAGCCACGCCTCGCGGGTGATGACCTTCAGCACGTCCTTCACGTGACCCACGTCACCAGCGAGCAGCACCCGGCGGCTGATCACCTGACGGACCCGCATCTGGTGGATCACACGGCGCACCACGAACCGTTCCAGCAGCAACATCGGAGTGCCGACCAGAAAGAACAGCAGGAAGAACCCGCGGGACAGATCGTATTTCGCCAGGAAGCTTGCGATGGCGATGGCCGAGGCGGTCGCAAGGCTGGACCAGAGGACCATGTTGTATTCGCGGGTGCCAGCGCCCAGATTCTTGTCGGCGTAGCCTCCGCCGAAGCTCAACATGACCAACCACAGCACGACCCCGAAAGGCCACAGGTACAGGATCTGTTGGGAGACGTCGCCGGTTTCGGGAATCACGAACCGCAGCGCGATGGCAAGCAATGCGGCAGCGGCGATCGTGACGCCATCAGCTGCCAAGAAGAGCAGCGGCGCCAGATATCGCGAGCGATACGTCGTCGTGCCACGCTGCGTGAACAGCTGGCCAGTTGTGCGTGACAAGTCGATTGACAAGGTAGAACCCCCGAAGTTCCAGTCCATCAGCCCAAGGGGGCGTGCAAGTGCATATCCTTGTGAGACAGCCTTGCGTCCGCGGATCTCCCGAATCCACGTCGCATCCCGAAAAGCTTGTGGTATCAGAGTACCGAGAAGCAGTTCCTGCGACGAATCGTGCCGGGCAGCTTCAGGCAGTCTTCAAGGATGGCCGGGCAGTGGCCGAATCAGAATTCAGCCACTGCTGGATCAGGCCCGATCCGATTGCCACAAGAGATCTCATTGATCTCGGCGACCTGGTCGTCGCTCAACTGGAACGATGCCACATCGAAGTTCTCAACGATCCTCGAGGGGGTGACCGACTTGGGAATGACGATGTTGCCGATCTGAAGATGCCACCGCAGGATCACCTGCGCTGCGGTGCGGCCGGTCTGCTCAGCAATCGTGGCGAGGGTCTCGTGTTCCAGGTCCTTCGCATGTCCAAGCGGGCTCCACGCTTCGGGTGCGATACCGCGCTCAGTCAGCACGGCGCGCAGGTCGCTCTGGTTGAAGCTCGGGTGCATCTCGATCTGGTTGACGCTCGGCGTCGCGCCGTTCAGGCGGTCCAGATGAGGTTCGTTGAAGTTGCTGACGCCGATGGAGCGGATGAGCCCTTCGGACTGCAACTGCTGCATCGTGTCCCACGCCTCGATGTAGGCATCGCCGTACTTGCGCTCAGCCGGCCAGTGGATCAGGTACAGGTCGACGTGATCCGTGCCGAGCTTGTCCAGGCTCGTCTGCAGAGCGGTACGACAGTCACCCGATTCATGGGAATCGTTCCACAGCTTGGTCGTGATGAACAGGTCGTCGCGAGCGATCCCGGACTCCTTGATGGCCTTGCCGACACCTTCCTCGTTCCGGTACATGGCCGCGGTGTCGATGTGGCGGTAGCCTGCCTCGAGTGCGGTGCTGACAGCACTGACCGCTTCCTCGGCGGAGACCTGCCACACACCGAATCCGAGCTGTGGGATCGTGACGCCATCGTTCAGCCTGAGAGTGGGGATCGAGCTCATGCATGCTTCTTTCCGTCGGGGTTGCGCTCCAGACCGGGATACCTGAGGCCTGCAGCAGATACCATCCACCGTACTCGGCTGCAGAGCGTGAGCAAGGCCGTGGAAAGATGTCCGCATGTCGTCATTGCCTTCCCACCTGGCCGCTCGAATCGCTGACGTTGCCGGCGTGGACCCCGAGCTCCGCCC